>NZ_LKET01000045.1 GCF_001317355.1 Oxobacter pfennigii | reverse complement strand
TGATTTGAACAAAGGCAAAATTATGCCCAAATCCAAGCTTAATGAAGCCTTTTACTATGCTTTAACTCATAAAGAGGGATTCATGAATTATTTGCTTGATGGCAACTGTTCCATTTCAAACAATCTTGCCGAAAACAGTATACGTCCTTTTACAGTTGGTCGTAAAAATTGGTTATTCAGCGGAAGTCCAAATGGAGCCGCAGCAAGTGCTGCTGTTTACAGTATAGTTGAAAGTGCTAAAGCTAATGGCTTAAATCCGTATAAATATCTTCATTATATTTTCAGTGAGCTGCCGGGTGTAATATTCGGACAATATCCGGAATTCCTTGAAGATTATCTCCCCTGGAGCCCGGGGGTTCAGGAATCCTGCAAATGAAGGCAGAAACTATATTTTACTATAGTTTTTGCTTTTTTTATATACACTTTCTTATTTTACAGTTACTATAAATCTAACTTTACTGCCATAAAATTCAAACTTAACCTTAGCATTATTAACTTGTTCAACGGTTGCTTCAGATGGAAGATAAGAAGCTGTTCCATTATATCAATTAGAATTAGAACCAAGGGTCCATCCAGTTCCTATATATTGTATTCTGCTATCTGTATCATCATATCTTCTCCATCCAGCTTCTGGAGATGTTAATTGTTGCCCTATTGTTGCTGCAAATGCGTTTGCCGTAAATAAACACATTCCAATTAACATCAAGCATACTAATAAAGCTTGCTGTATCACTCTTTTAACCTTCATATCTATTTTCCTCCCGTTCATTTGTTATTTAACAGATTACATTGCAGTATTCTATATAAGGCAGTTAATTCCTTCAAAATAAAAAAGCCCCGGCATTACACCGAAACCTTTTAAATGGAGATATTGTATAAAAATCAAGCATTATGATTATGCACACCTCGGGACAAGTTTAAACATAAAAATAAACTGAGGCTTTGCATATATTGTGCAAAGCCTATATATTTAAAATCAAAAACCTTATATTTTATTTCCATAGGTCCTTTGTAAGTTCTTCTATTCTCTTTTTCCTCTTTGACGTCTCTGTTGCATCAATAGAGATTTTATCATCAGCTATGTTTATTACATCCTCCGCTTTGACTCCTGCAGGGATTTTACTTATCTCAATATCGACCATCTTTCTGCCCGGCATTTCTACTATAGCATAATTTCCTTCAAACCTATCAATTATGACTTTCATGACATGCCTCCCTAACGTACGCATCTATCACATGGGTCTGATTTTCCTAAGTTTATAACATCTTGTAAATAATACTCTCTTATATCTTTGCTTCTGGACAAGGTAGAGCAATCTTTATCATAATGATATGATTTTCCGCCAGGAGTATAATATACTATTCTACTATTCCCTGATTGCTCCGGTTCCAATGTTGGTACAATGTTTGATGTTGCCTTATTAAAGTTAATATCGTCTCCGTCTGTAGTAACAATAATAGTTCCGGACTTATCTGTCCTGTATATCTGTGCCCCTGCATTTTTAAATCTGGTTAATACCTCATTTGTAGGATGCCCATATGTATTACCTTGTCCTACGCTTATTACTGCATATTCAGGACTAACCTCTTTTAAAAAAGCTTCAGAGGTTGAGGAATCACTACCATGATGGCCTACCTTTAACACATCAACATCGAGGTTATACCCTTTATTAATCATCTCACTTTCAGATATGGCCTCTGCGTCGCCTGTAAACAAAAATGACGTATCATCATAATCAAGCCTCAGTACAATTGAATAATCGTTTACATCCTCATAATCACTGCCATTTGGGGCGAATATTGTGCAATCCGCCTCCGCTAATTTAAAGGAGTCGCCAGGTACTGGGGTTGTAATTTGCATGTCCTTATTTCTTATAGCTGTCACAACGTCCTCGAATGTTTGAGTATTGGATGTTTTTTTCGGCATATATATGGTCCCGATATCAAAGTTATTTATAACTGCATCAAGGCCGCCGATGTGGTCTTCATGGGGATGAGTGCCTATGAGATAATCTATTTTACTTATTCCTTGCTGCCTTATGTAGTTTACAACCAAATTGCTGTCCTCATTATTGCCGGCATCAATAAGCATAGTGCTGGAGCCATTCCGAACCAGGATGCTATCAGCCTGTCCAACATCAATAAAGTGAACTTTAAGTTCTCCGGATACAGTAGCAGCTGCTGGGCTTGATGTCGGCTCTGCCAATTGTTTATTATCGCCCGTATTACTGCTCTCGCATCCTGAAACAAAGATAATAAATGTGAGTAATAATATGCTTATAATCTTCTTCATTCGGTGTCCTTCCCCTAACAACTTATTGGAACATCATATCTCATGGTATTCTATATGTTTTTATAAATTCCTTTTATAAAACTAATTACATGTAAATTCATATTTTAACTCAAACACCTTAAGCACTCCATTTATATATAACTAGGAAATTTTGGTATTTATTTTAAGCATTGCAATTGTACTCCATGCGTGATAACATTAAAATAAATAAAAAATAAAGTACAGAGTATATACAGTTAAGGAGGTACATGTATGGTAGACAACAGCAGATTTCAAGTTCGGGAAACAGCAGAGGAACTTGAAAAACTTGATATAGCTATAAAAAAATTAGGTTATAAAGACCGGGCAGACTGGTATAGAGATATGAAAAGAAAGGCTATAAAGGATTCGAAGGAAATGAAGGGAGATATTTAAGTGGGAACAAGGTATTTGATATGTGTAGTCAAGGACAATCAGTACAAAGTTGCCCAATACGGCCAATGGGACGGAAATCCAGAAGGCCAGGGTGTAAGCATATTAGAGTTTTTGACAAAACATATTGACAGAGATTTATTTGAAAAGAATCTTGCTGAAAAAATAAGATTCGGCACAAGCGAAGAATTAACTCAACAATGGAAAGAATGCGGAGCCGATGACATTAAAAACATAGATTCCGTAGTAGCAGAAAGACATGAAAGGCTGTTTCCTGAGAATAGTGATAATACCGGTTCGGGAATTCTTTCTATAATTCAAAACACAGAGAAAGACTTAATACTAGAAAATAGTTTAAGCTTTGCGAGCAATTCATTATGTGACTGGGTTTATGTAATAGATTTAGATAAGAACACTTATGAAGTCTATGAGGGTTTTAATGAAAAACCACTAAGCGAGGACGAAAGGTTTCATAATGCGGAACCTATCCGGGGATATTATCCAGTCAAGCACGTTATAAGTTTTGACTTAAATAATCTACCTACTTTAGAAGATTTTATCGACAATTTTGCAACAGAATAAGGGATATGAGCCAAAATAACATCCCATAGAAGGCTCTAGGCCCTTTAATGTAAATTATGGGAGGAATTAAAGTTATGAAACAAAATGAAACAAAATTTTGGATTTGTGACAATTGCGGGAAAAAAATTGAAAATATTAAAGATGGATGGGTTGAATGGCTGGAAGTAAAAGACCAAAACGGTAATTATAGAAATAAAAGTATTAGAATTGTTCATAGAGGAAAATGCCTTTATAATCAAGATTTAGTTTATAAGAAATATAAAGCAATAGTTGCTGATACCGATTTGGAAGATTTTTCGGGTCTAGATGGATTAATAGATTTATTATCATATATAAGTGAAGGAAATTTTGATAATAATGAAGAAGTGCTTGAAATAATTAAAAGAATTCATATACCTGGGTATGAAGAAGCAAGATTATATTTTGAGGAAGCAATATATGATGGTGTGTTTGAACCAAATACTAAGCCAGGATATTATTCTCAAAGAGATATAGCGGCTGTTTTAGATTACATAAAAGGAAAATAACTTAAATTTTTCGATATTTCTAATAAAATGTAACATTGCCATGAAACAATTCCTCACGATGAAGCCAAAAGTTAATTTATAAAACAATGCATGATGCTATTAAAATAACAAATAATTCTGATAAAGTTAGCAAATTCCAGGATATAGCGGAAGAGACTTATAGACATTATGCTTTTAGTGCTGAATATAGTGATTTTGCGCGTAAATACATGGATAAATTTGAATAAATAAAAAATAAAAGTGTCTGCAGAGCAAAGCAGACACTTTTATAATGGGGTTATGTAATGAAAAAAAGAAGTATTAAGATTATATCCAGTTATGGACAAGTTTAAACAATAACGAGCCCCCACAAATTAAGTAGGGGCTTCTATAAGAAAAGGGAGTATAGGAATTGCTATGCTATTCTCTTAAGCACTATATTATTAAAATATTCATGTAAGATTCTTTTTCTCTCGTGGAAGTCTTTAATTGCTACACATAAGCCTATATCTATTCTCTGTAAGGCTTTTATACATTCAATCTGTTGGTTATTTAGATAAGGCCGTATAGATTTTACATCACCAAGACTGTTTAATTCCTTGAATTTCTTTGCCGACATGCCCAATACAATTTTATTTATCATATCAACTTCATTTGAGAAATGATAATTTTTAGGTTCTTCGTGCAACTGCATTACTGCATCGGTGAATTCCGGGAACTCGGCTTTTACTTCAAATAAGTTTCTGATAAATGATTCCATTTCATTAAACCGATTTATATAGGCTATTTTAAATCGGTCAGCCTTTGTACCTGTAAAGCCCATTGATATGAAAGTGAAGCCATCCCTTGTCAAAAGGCTTTCGGGATATCTTTTGCCCCTATCCTTGTAACCGCTTTCAATGAAATTGGCAGCGCAAAATTGAGCCACCAATTCATCATCTTTTGCACTTTCAATTTTATCATTTATGGCTCTAAGAACATTTTTATGTTCTTTTTCAAACACCTCAGCAACTTTTCTGCTGCTCACTACAGGTATTCCTTTTCTTTCTGTCACACCATATATGTCATTTAATACAATGCTACTCACATTAAAATCCTCCTTGTGGATTAATTTTATTTAATAAAGGGAGCCGGCCGGAACATACCCGGCCATGCTTCAACTCCCAAGGAGGACATTGGCGTGTCTCACGACATGGCTTATCCTCATATTGCACAAGAGGGCAGGTGTTATCCTGCAAGTCCTATGCTTGTCCTATTATCTGCTATGAGTTATAGCCATTTTTACACAAATTAATTACTGACTTTGATTAATTTCTCCATCATCCAGGAAATCTTTAAGTTTAAGATAGTATTTATTTTCCTTGCCATTTGTATCTTTATAAGAAGATTCAATGAAATAATCACTCACCACAATTTTGTTGTCAGTTAAAATCAATGTAATTCCCTTTGCTTTTTCAGTGCTCACTTTTAATGAAATAGTCGACCACTACCAATTGCTTGTTAAGAATTTCAATATAACCCGCCTACAAGTCCAGACGGCATGGTTAAAAGTCATACTGCATATCATTAATCTCAAGGCCTTTCCTTATATACTCAATTGCTCTATTTACCTGGTCACTATAATTCTCTTTGCCACATACTTTACGCCAATGCTTATCCTGTTCTTTATCACAATTAATCCTGCCCTTAAAAATTTCCCATATATCAAAGTCATAAATCATTAATTGATCTGTAAAGAATTTAACTGCATCTATTGTCTTATCTATATTGTTTATCTGCTTCTGAATCTGCACCTGTTTTTCTATTGTTTTATCATAATTCAAGCGGCTTCCATAGAAGTTATAAGAAGATAGAAAATTATTCCCCGTTATCTTATCAAGTTCCCTACTTAAGGATGCTCTCTGCTTATGTAGGTTCGCATACCACTTATCAAAAGGATTATTGTCAATAGGTTTGAATGATGTATTTTTCGTTAATTTCTCATATCTACTGACTTCATATATCGCTGATTTTTCTGTATTAAAGTCTCCTCTAGGGATATCCCTCATAGAACTATCTAAATGTAATTCTTTTCGTAATACCAATATAATAGAGCAGCTCCTTAATTTGCGAAGAGAACGGTTTTCCTGATGCTTGATGTTTTCTTTTGGGCAATTAAATATTTCACCTATTTTTTCAGGTGTTGTACAGGGACCATTTAATCCATATCGCATCTTTACGATCTCCCTCTCTCTTAGGGTAAGGGTTTTATCTATAGCGTCCGATACTCTACGGCATAAATGCCTTTTAAAATCCTTTTCCTCTTCTATTTCTTCCGGTCCGGGGCTGTTATCCGGTATAAGGTCCATTAGCGTCCCGTCTTCTTCATCATTGATAGGTACAGACAGAGAGGTGGCATCATAATTGTTTTTTTTGGTATACCGGCTTAGTTTAGAATTAATCCAATAAACAGCATATGTACTGAATGATGCTGGATTATCTAAATCCGGATTAAACTTATCAACCGCCTTCATCAACCCTATACATCCCTCTTGAACCAAGTCGTCAAATTCATATTTTCCATTAAAAAGATATCTATTGGCAGCCATTTTAACTAAGCCCATATTGTTCTCTATAAGTGTATTTAATGCATCTCTATTCCCTCTTCTATATTCATTTATTAAATCTTCATTTGTCATATATACCCTCCGTTTTATATGTTAAAATCTAATAGTAAGGTTATATCTTTTTTAATGGGTGGTATATTTGATATCCGCCTTTTTGCTTTAAATAGATTATCAGGTGCCTTTCTATAATTTTTTATGACGTAATTGGCCATTTATGATGCCTTATGTTCCTTATTCCGAGTATAAAAAAAGAGCCTTTAGCTCCTTTGAGAATATATAAAAAGCCCGGACCATTCATCCAAGGCTTTGTTCTTTAATTTATATTCTGCTGTTTTGTACTGTCTTTTCGTAGTAATAATAATGATGGCTAAATATTATAAACATTATTGAATAATACGCTCCAGACAATGTTGCTAATATTCCTATTATACCTGGTATTATTTGAATTAGCCCACTAATCTCTGGTATATTATATATAAAATCAACCAAGTCTCTAATTGTTATTTTTAAAACTTTACGGTATTTCTACCTGCCATCGCTTACCGTATTGGTCTTTTATTCTAATGCTTTTATCCCCAATAAAATCGTAATTATCTTGGTCTTGAGGAATTAAATGCTCGCCATTTGATAAATAAACTTTTAAAATGCTTACATCTTTTTCACCCAATGAAAATACATTGCCGTTATTAACCCTTATGTCAGCTTTTAATTTGTAAACTTTATCTTCGAACTCTTCCGACGAAACATTTACATTATATGTGGTTATATACTTATCTCTGGCGAACCAACTATCTATTTTTTTGTTTCCGCCAAAATAACAAAACACTGCCAACATTGCCACGAAAAGGGAAATAAGGTGAATATGACTTTTATGTTTATCACCTTTTTTAAAAACAAATAATATGAACAAGGTTACTATATATGTTAAGACAAAGCCTATTATAAAAACATATATAACTGAAAAAATAATACTTAATGGACCTGAATATGTGATTGTATCCAATGGTTGTGGTTCATAAATCTTTCTAGCCTCATATACCTCATAGATAACGTAGAATACAATTGAAACTACCCCAATAATAATATAGGTGATGCGGTTTATCTTGATTTCTTCTTTTTTTCTCAACCTATCTATAATCGGCAACCATATATTCATTAATATTATCAGACCAATAAATACCGCAGCAGAACCAACTAATACAGAGAATATATCACCCATATTTGATAATCTCCTATGAATAAAATAGTTAGATTACATTTGACGGATGTAATCTAACCTTATTTTACCTTTGTATTGACAATTTTGGCAATATATTCTTTTGTTGTAATACTTCCTGCTTTGCATAATCGTAATTGCTATCCACTATCTTTCTTAATACTTTTGCTTTGTCGCTGTCGTTCATGTATTTATACTGTCCTGAATTAATAAGCCTGTTTATTTCTGTATAGTTTTTTTGCCCCATGGTCCTTTGAAATTGCGTAACTTCTTGAGCAGTTAATTTAATCTCTTTGCCTCCGGAAGTAAACTTATAAGGTGCCAATTTAGGTAATAAACTTGTTTCCTTTGTGCTTTTATAGATCCTAGCAAGCTCATTTGTAACTATATCCGTAGATTTTTCTTTATAGTACCCAGGATTTACAAACTGTTGAAATGCCCCTCCTTGCCTTTGCTCATTGCCAAATATATCAAGTCTAGGCTCAAGGGTTTTTGATAATCCAGGAGTTTTAGCTTTTAATTCATTAGTAAATGCTTTTAAAGGATCAGGGTCATATGTGCTTCTTCTTGTATCGTCTACAGTCCTGGCTGTCTGCCCTAAGATAGCAGGAAAGGTTTGTTCAATATATGTCACCGGCAGTCCCATTATTTTTTCTGTAGGGCTCCCATAACCGCCACCAAGTAATTCTTTAATATTTTGTAGCATTGACATATTGAATATTGTATCTCCGCCTGCAGCTATTGCGTTAGTAATACTTTCTATATTTATTTCATCATATTTGTCTAATTCTTCAAAGAAAGTTACTCCCAATGCAAATGTAGAAGCTGTAGGCTGCGCCCAATCAAAAGTATAGCTCCCATGTGGGGTGATTATACTATAAGGCTGTTCTCCTGCTTGGCTTAATATTGCCTCTGCGTTTTTACTATTACTTCTTCCACTTCTAGCCCATCCAAGAGAAGCTAATAGAAATCCAAGAGCAGCCACAGCAGTTCCTGTCATACCTTTTGCTAAATCTTCGATTACATCAGCAGTAGTTTTTCCAGCTGCTTTGCTATAAAGTGCCTTTATTAAACCTACTGGCGAATATTCTATAGCCCTCATTGTTATATTGGTTGGTGTTTTACTAAACGGGAATACAGCTTCGACAAGTAGTCCAATTCCTTTTAGCTTCTTGGCTTTATTTATAAAATCATTTAGTATATTGACTTGTTTAAATGTTGCTTCATAGGCTCTGCGTGTAGCATATTCTTTTGCCTGATTCGTTACTTGCGTTAGTTTATTTGCTTGCATATATTGACCTAGAGAATCTTTGTAAGCTCTTTCTAAAAAAGGTACATCACCAGCATTTAAAGCATCTTTACTGAATTGGTTTACAGCTTCAAGTATCCCTTTATCAAACTCTTTTCCTAATACCTTTTCTGCAATTTTAGTAGCAAACCCTTTGTTAAATATAGGTTTATTCTTGTTCATAAAATTAAGACTGCCTATGTCATATCGCCCTTCACCCAATAAATCGGCTTTACTTGCATTCCAATCAGCATTAACCATATCAACTATATTTTTATTTCTGCTCCATAAGAAAGATTTTGTTCTTTCTCCAGGTTTTAGCCCGGCAAGCTTTTCGAGCGCTGCGGCTCCGGTGTCAGAAGCTTTTCGCATGGCCATCATTATTATATTGCCAGTTACATTTTTTAAATGCGTTCTTGGATTGAGCAACATAGCCATTCTTCGCCATGCGTCTACTTTTTCTGTAATAGTCGATGGTATTTGTTTATTTATCCTATCGTAAATACTTTCCATCATCTTTTCTTTGCCTGCATCATCAAGGTTTGCCATGCCACTTATAAGGTTTAATTCTCCATCAGTCAACTGTATATTGTTCCACTTCTTGCCGTACTGCTTCGCACCTTCAATGTTGAGTTTGTTAATCTGTTTCTGCAGGAATATATCGAATGTCCCTGGGTCACTATCCCTTAATATCTTTGCGGCCTGTGAAAACTGCCCTGCCTGTGTTAGTCTTTCGGCTGTAGTTGTGATAACATCCCTTGCAAAAGCAGTATCACCTTGTCTTATGGCTTCGTTCGCTATCATCCGGGACAGTGGCACGTCGGAAGGGTCAAACTTTCTTGATGTGTCCATCCAGTAACTTCTTGCAAAATCATAGCCTCTGTTAAAGATGACCTGTGCTTTATCAAGGGTAGTTTCGTTTGCAAGTTGTTCATAAAAAAGAGGATCACTATCAAAGTTCTTTCTTATCTCATCTTCCATGTTCAAGTCGGTCCTTACATTCTTTGAAAAACCGCGTTCCTTATTTGCCTTGTCATGAATAGGGGCGTCGCTATCAATTTCTAAAACCTTTACATTGGGCATATCCATAGAAGATGAGGTTTTCCTTGGCATATTTATGCCTTCTGTAATTATTGGAGTATTATTTGAGACTTTTGATAGTGGATTATTTAAAACCTCTATGTCGTTTACTAATCCAGCATATCCTATATAGTTACCTTTCCCATTAGCAGTAGGCAGCCCTGTATCTATCTCTGCAAATAAATCTCCAGTAATAGGATTGGTTTTATAGCCTATTACCTTACCTGTTATTTTTTTATTTTTAAAAGATAACGGGTCAGTATACTGAACCTCTGTACCCATAGGGAAACTTTTCTCAAATGAAAAAGCATTTTTTGAAGGTATGCTTCCTGGCATGCCCGTATTTTCTGCCATTACTGAATTCTTTATTTCTGGAGCATCTATCTTCGTTCCAGGTGTATCTGGCATAGGTATTCGCTGTGAAGCGTCCGGTGTTGTCTTAGGGATTAAATCCGGAATATCTTTTTTAGAAGTAGATATTTCAGGAATAGGGAGAGCCTTTGCGGACTTTATTGCTCCCGGGAGATTAAGCAGCCCTGCAAATCCGGCCCCAAATCCAAAATTCCCTAGTGCATTCCTAGCCATTTCCGATGGGCTTCTTTCTGCGGCTAAGTCAATTCCCGCACCTACCAAAGTGTTTTCTACGCCCTCTTTAGCCATTACAGGAAGCAAATTTCTTGCTACTGGGTTCAATGTTTTAGGCAATATATTTGTTACAGCCTGCGTTACTGGTTGTGTAACATTGCTAACTAAACCGCCTACAGTTCCAAATTTAGGCAATGGTATTTTACTTGTAACTGCTGCAGTAATTGCCTGCGGTACCATTGAGGCAACATTATAAGCCGCATTTTCGCCTATACCTGCCCCTTGCATCTGTTTATCATACTCCTGTGAAGCTGTATCATAATATTTAACGCCTTTATCAAGAGCCTTTAATAACAAATCATTCTCAGGCTTATACCAACTATCAGGCGTTACTAAATCGGTTAACGTGGAAACGCCTTTATAAGCCAACTTTGGTATGCTTAACAACCCTTTATTAGATTCAACCACACCCTTCATAAAACCTGCTCCTAAAGGGTTAACGTTATTTTGATTAACATTTGCAGATGTCGGCACCGGTATTTTAGGAGACTCCTGTACTTGCGGCATAGGAACGTTTTGGGCGACTTGTGCCTGTGGAGTAGGCAGCTTCTGCCCTTTTCGTAACAACTCAATATCATCAGCAGTATACTTACCGCTTGTTTGTGTGCTCGAAAACTGCATGCCTTTTCTCATTCTTTCAATGTCTTCTGCTGTATAAGGCATTTATACCACTCCTTTACCTTGGGATACCTAAAATGTTAAGTATATTTGCCGCCTCTTGACTGGATATATTGGAGCCTGATACATACGCTTTTACCATTTCCGGATTGGTACCAACACTCATCATTTCCATTGCTTTGTTCAAAGCAGCATTATAATTACTATTACGTATTGACTCACTTAACGGGTATGGACTCCCTGGGGTTACTCCCGGAATTAAACTCTGCTGCACCTGCTGAACGCTATCTGAATACCTTGCCTGCGGCGCACCAGCTATTCCCATTCTCTCCCCTCCAGGAACAAATTGATTAACCGTTGTAGTTGGAACGGTTCCGGTTAATTTCCATAACTGCTCATAATAATCTAACATCTGTTGCGGTGTCGTTTGCTTTTGTGAGCTGCCACTGCTTGTATTCGCTGCCTTCTGCCTTGCTAACTCCAATTCTTGTTGTGCCATGTAGTTGGAAAACTCCTGTTGTGCAAGAGTGTTTTCCCACTGTGTCTGTTTGAATTGATTTTCAAGAGACTGCTGCTGTTGCTGTGCTTCCCACTGCCTTTGTGATAATGCTAACTGCTGTTGATACCTCTGCTGCTCCAATGCCTGTGCTGCTGCCTGCTGCTGTGCCGCAATCATTTGTTCCATTGCCTGGGCCTCTGCTCCTGACTTTACAGCTGCTACGTCATATTGATAGGCATTGTTTGCTAACGTCTTTTGAGTATCTAAGTCAGCATATTCTCTGTTCTGTGCATTTTGTAAGTCTGTCATGCTGTTCTGCAAGCCTAGATTGTTTAATAAGCTTGCCTGTGCTCCTGCTCCTGCGCTTGTGCCTCTCTGCGCCATATATTCAGCAAAGTTTTTAGCGGAAAGTTGTGATTGTGTAGATAGTTGGTTCCTTGAATCGTAATACCTCGGTGCCACGTCTGCCCTTTGTGACGATATATTTGCAAGGGCATTAGACCTGCTTTTGTCCAGTGCGGCTATTCCTGCCTTTATTTGAGCGTCTTTAAGCTGTTGAATATAGTTATCATAAGAAGTAGTTCCCGATACATTAGGGGTTAATATTGAGCCTTGTGAACTGCTATATCCTCCACCGGATGAACCGCCGCCGTTTGTTGTGCTGCCGTCCATATATACACCGTATTGGCTTGACACTTTCCAGCCTTTTGATATAAGGTTATTTATCCCTGATGAATCGCTCGCGGGAAGATTGGTCGTATTCCCGTTACCGTCAGTCAAGATTACTCTGCCCTGTGCTACTTCACTGCTTATTGTGCTGCCTTTGCTGTCCTTGGTGGTTTTACTTTTACCGGAATCTACAGTGTAATTCCCACCGGAACCATATGTTATTTTGCTTGAATCGCTCCCGGATGAAGGAGCCTTATATGTTGGGTCTGCCAATATCTTATCGACGGCAAGGCCCCAACCTGACGGTAAATTGCCCTTACTATCTCTTAGCGAGTCCTTTGCTTTTAAATATTGTTCGCTTGTATATGTTGCCATAGTGTTTCCTCCTTGTATTATAGAGTAGTAGTTATTAGAGCCCCTCTCCAAGGGCAATGTGATACACTGTAAGGGATGCTGTGGATTGGTATTTTCCTCCTACCACAAGATGGTTCAAGAAAGGCTCCAACCACAGCCCTTTGCAGTATTGTTAATCAGTTAGATACCGCCAGACGGTTTATTTAGAACAAGGTTACAAGAGCAAAGTGTTCTGTGGACAAAGCAGCATCGAATATATACCGTCGGAGGTTTTTACTATGATTTGTGTTGGAATTGATGTCGCTAAGGACAAGCACGACTGCTTCATCATCAACTCGGAAGGTGAAGTCCTAGAGGATGTTTTTACCATTCCCAACAATATGGAGGGTTTCCACTGCCTGATACAAAAGATTCAGGCTTGCTCCACAACTCAAGACAAAATAAAAGTAGGACTTGAGGCAACCGGACACTACAGCTACAACATTCTCGGGTTTCTTCTTGACAACGGTCTTCCCACCTATGTCCTAAATCCCTTGCACACCAACTTGTATCGGAAAAGTCTCAGCCTCAGAAAGACAAAGACCGACCGTGTCGATGCTCGAACGATTGCAGCTATGCTCATGTCTGATGTGGGCCTCAAGCCCTACACAGACACAGTTTATCACAACGAGGAACTAAAGTCACTCACAAGATACCGTTTTGACAAGGTTCGTGAGCGGGCCAAACTCAAGCAATCTATTTCCAGATTGGTGTGTATCCTGTTCCCAGAGTTGGAGAAGCTGGTAACAACGCTCCATATGACCTCTGTTTATGCGCTGCTCGACGAGTTTCCCGGAGCAAAGCAGATTGCTCAGGCGCATCTGACACATTTGAAATCCGTTCTCCATGACGCTTCAAAAGGCCGTTACAGCCGGGATACTGCCTTATCTATCCGGGAGGCCGCAAAAGTCTCCATCGGTTCCGTGATGCCGGCAAAGTCTTTGGAACTCCGACATACGATTCGCCTCATCCGTGAATTGGATGCTGAGATTGAAGAAATCGAGTCCGCCATCCAACGCATTATGGACGAGCTTGATTCGCCTATTACCACGATTCCGGGCATCAGCACTAGAATGGGGGCTATGATTCTGGCCGAAGTAGGAGACTTCTCACGGTTTGATTCTCCGGACAAAATCCTGGCTTACGCCGGTCTTTCACCCTCTACATACCAATCCGGACAGCTTACCAACTGCTATGCCCATATGGAGAAGCGCGGTTCCAGGTATCTGCGGTTTGCCATCTTTAACGCCACCAAATACGTTTGCCATTGGGATACAACCTTTTCTGCCTATCTTGCAAAAAAACGCTCAGAAGGCAAGCACTACAATGTTGCTATTTCCCACACTGCCAAGAAACTGGTACGGCTCATCTATGCCTTGGAGAAATCCGGAAAACCTTATCGTCCGGCAGCCTGATTTTCTCACGATAGCTTGAGTGGCGTCTTAGCAGACGTCTGCTTTGCTATACCTTTTTTGAAGCATCTGTTTTTTGCATTCCTCCTCATTTACGGGCTTGACTTTTAATAGTTAGTCTTTCTTTTATGTAAAATTAAAGGGGCCCTATTTAAAAGGCCCTGTTTGGATACATTTCTTCTTGTCTTTGAAGATGGTCTTCTTGAGGAAGTTTGGCCATAAAAAACCGCAACCTTTCATCAAGAATATTTATGTCTGATTGGAATTTCATAATTGCTCCTAAAATACCTGTTAGTTCTTTCGTACCTAATCCCTTTAATACTCTTCGTTAAATATCTCTTTTATGAAATCTTTGCATAAAAATAAGCCCAATTTTATCTATTTTAGGCTTTTTAAAAGTATAACCTACGTAATTTTTGATACTTTTTATGTTTTTATAACTTTTTTATACAGGTTTTATACGTTTTATTTTATATTTATACAGCCTATAAACTGTATATTATGCACCGTAATTGATGTAAGACATATCTGGCTCACCACCCGTAATATTTACATCTCGCCTGTCACCCCGGTTGAAGAAATCATCCTGCAGCTTTTTAGGCTCTGCTGATGGCCTTTGACGCATAATACAGAAGTATCTTAAAGCATCTACTATATGCGTAAGCTCGTGCGGCTCTGTGGCTACATCATTGGGGTTCTTTTCGTCCCGCTGCACCTGGGGAAGACAGCGGGTAAGGTTTACGCAATTGCTGAATATCTTTAGCCGGCTTGTTATGACTGGCTGTCCTGTCACTATGTCTCTTGTCTCATATGGCTTAATCCACTCTTTAACTGCCATCCAGCCATCTACGCGCCTATTGTCTGCTTTAATCAAATACTCTCCATGCTCCCGAAATATATCGAAGATGCTTTTGCCTGTATCTTTTTGCCTATTATCCAAATCAGGCGGAGCATACTTAGCAAGTATCTTATCATCCCCGTTTACCTCTTTAATGCGTCTAGCGGCCTCTGAGACGATTAAATCGCTCTCATGCAGCTCTTTATAGGCATATACATTGTTGTAGGTGTCTATGGTAAACCATAGCTGTGCAAGCATGTCTAATCCATAGTCCTTTGCAGTAAACCTATGCCAATGGTCAGGTATAATAAAAGGCTCTATTACATGGATATCTCGGTTGTACTCTGTAAAATATATCCCCTCGAATATATCCCAATTGCCCTCTAATAATGCCTTTTTATCTGCCTCCGGCAATTGCTCCAATCTTTTAATATACTCTGGGTCTGCCTCCATTAAAAACTTATTATCCTGCACCTTTGCAGGAATAAACACCCCTGTATTGTTGCCTATCTTAAATGTCTGCTTTGGTATGTGGTTATCAATAAACCTTCCCTTAACCCATACATGCCCTACTCCGCCCGGGTTGGTTGTGCTCTTGACCTGCTTAGGGTTATTGTTTGCCCCTCTAAGGCGGGACAATAAATAGGTATATTGATACTCGGTAAAATGAGTAAGCTCATCGAATCTGATTACGTCATACTCTGCTGATTGATATTTTGTTACATCGGCCTCATTGTCACAGTAGCCAAACTCTATAATGGACTTATTGTTAAACTGCCATATATGCTTAGACTGATTATATTTAGCCACGCTTTGAGGGTATAAGTCTAAACTGGTAATAATAAGCGACCTATCAAGCTCAGGGAATGTACGCCTTAATATTAGTTGTCTGCTGCTTTTATATTTAAGGGCATATAATAGAGCATCTATAAGCTGCCCGTAGCTTTTACCCCCACCTGCTGCACCTCCGTACAATACCTCGTCCTCTTTTGCGTTTATAAATGCCTCCTGAGGCTTTGTAATCTCTAGGTTTAAGTCCATAACATCAACCCTTTATACTTTGCACTAAACAATCCTTTTGCGCAATCTACTCTACTACTTTTATGTTTACGTTTATGTCTCCAGATATATTTTGTTCCACTTCCGTCTTATCTTTCCATCCAAAGTTATTCTTAAGATTAAATATAATGCCCGTTACCTGCTCGTGCCTATATAGCTTTTCTTCGAGGTATTTCTCTATTTTTTCTTTGGCTTTTTTTATTGTGTTGCAATATTCTTGCTCCTGCTCATACCTTAGCAGTGTAGCTCTGTCTATTCCCATATGCGCGCACATTCCTAATATGGAGGGATTTTCAAAATAAATAGTTGTTTTTATCTGTTCGCCGGCATTATTAAGCAAAGGTATTTTGTTATATATAGGCTTTGTTTTTTCTTCATCTTCGTAGCCTGTAAGGATATTCTCAAAAGCTAATTCTGTTTTGGTTATACTGTCAAAATAATATTCTATTGCTTTTTCTATTGCCTTTGCTGTTTTATATTTTCTTGGTCTGCCTGCTGGCATTGTTTTCACACCTCCCTTATAAATGGCAAATCCTCATTTGATGTTTTTATTAAAATCTGTACATGCTTTTGTTGTTCGGCTGCCATCAATTGTTTGTTAAATATAGCCAATGCCGCATTGAACCCCTCTCTGTATCCATCGTTATAACCTTGGGCATATACTAAATCTTGTTTTATTGAACTATTCATTTTACCCCTCCTGTTAAAATAATAGGCAGCCTTTTTTAGACTTCCTTAAGCTTTTATTTATATGCGAAAAAAGAGCCCTTAATTGAGCTTCGCTTTATACATTTTCTGCTTTATCTTGCTTATAAACCTTATACGAAGAGTTTCAATATTAATGCGGACCATATCAAAAGCCAATAAAGTATGCGCTCCTTTATGCAATCATAAGGTTCATAGTTTTGATAATCCAGATTTGGATTCTCCGAAATTAAATTCTAGCTTTTCACATCCATGGGCTTTACTTTATCCCAAGACTATAATCACTATTACCGCACTGCTGTAAAGCAGGTATGTTAATAGGAGCATTTAGGGATTGAGATTATCCCTAAAAGAGGGGGAGGCTTATACTAACTAAATATAATATTACTGTAAATAAATTTACAAAAGAGTGGTAAATAGACAATACCACTCTTTACTTATATGAAAACAACCCCCTCAATTTTGAGGAGGTTGATATTGAATATTAAATTGTATCTCTTAAACTATCTTTCCCTTGAGCTAATTCCTTCTTAATTAAAATAAGCCTAAGTTTTCACCTAGGCTTTTTATAAAAAATTCACTATAGTAATTATATTATATATAAACCGGATTGTACAGGGCGCGGAATCGGCGTCAAATCGTGCATTTTATTGTTAACTTGTCAAGGCCTCTGCACCGAACAGATACAGCTTAAGCTTAGTAATCAAACGGTTTTTATTCCTCCTGATTGTACTTTCATCCTTTTCTAATATAAACGCAATATCTTCATATGTATATTGCTCCTGGCTATTTTTTTTAAGAAAATATTTCAATTCAATTATCTTATAATATTTATCATCTTCTATGCATTTGAGCGCCCTTTCAATTCTTACAACCTCTGCTCTAGTTTTTATCATGGTTGACTTTACGCTTTCGGTGTACTGGTCAATATCAAATTCCGATGCATTGCTGCTATTTAAATATCTTATGATATCTTTTGATTTCTCTTTTGGATATATTACAGCATCAGGATTAAATAAAAGTTCCTGATCTAAATCTATCTTTTCCTTCAATACAGGATAACTGTATAATAACTTTTCAGTATCTTTAAAATAATTTCTTTGTTCGTTATCTCGTTGCTCTTTAGCTTTTAGAATTACTTCCACTGCTTTTCTTGCTTCTTCACCAAAAATTTGTTTTAATACATTTAAGTCTTCTCTTGATATGGCTATATCATTTCGCCTCCCTTTTCACCTGTCATTTTGTTGGCTACCATATCACAGCCTTTGCGGGTGAGAAGATAGCAACGCCTTTCTTGATTTTGTCTATCCATATAAGTGCTTTCTATGAAGAAATTAGCCGCCTTCAAATTTGAATCCGGGGTATCGAGTATATCAATATATCCTCTGATGTCCCTCATCAGATTTGAATGGTCTTTGTCCGTTATTCTTGCTACCTCCCTGCTGTCTATTAAAAGTTGCCCATTGTGATTAATAACTGTTAATTCGTTCAAATATCCATCTCCTTTCTAAGCTTCTTTTAGCTTAAAGTAAACTGCCTCTGTGCTTATCATGCTCACCTTTGCTAATGCTCCCTCGGCTTTTTCAAGCCTTACTTTCAATTCCTCAATCTCTCGCTCCATTTTCCGCCGCTCCAGTGGAGAAAACTTATCAAGCTTTACTCCCTCAAGTTCAGTAATATAATCCGGATGAAACCTCATATCCCCGGGAATGTTACGGCAGGGCGTTAATTTGCCTTCTTTTACCCAGTTTTCTATTGTCTTTGTGGAAACTTGCCATCGTTCGGCTAAGTCTTTTTTGGTTAGGAGTTTATCCATTGTTTTGCCCCCTCAATCCATATGGATCATATTTTTCCTCCATTAGAACATAAGGGTATATTTTTTTCTACCGAAACAGGATATTATATTTCGCCTTTAGCACTTGAGGATATTTCATAATTCAAAAACTGAAAATGTGGATAAGTTTTGCTGGATTTTCTAAAATTTCCTCTAAAGTAAATAATGTTTTTTGCCGATTTATAATTTGTAACAAGAGTTTACCCCTTTCTGTGGATTATTTGCACAAATTATTTATCGGATCGGGGTAAACTATTTTTTATACCTTTTCTAAGCCTTTGTTTTCAATGGATAGAAATTATGAAATTAACTCACTTATATATATAGCGGTATCTTCTCATTCTCTGAAGACTGCCCTATATGATTGATAGCTTCATAATCTTGCTGATAAACTTTTTCAAGCATAATTTTACTACTCTGATAGAGTAATACACCGCACTCTTTAAGCTCCTTTACAATCTCTTTAAGCTCCTCTTTATTCTTTCCCTCTACTTCTGCATTCATTTTGATATTTGCGTCTATAGACATTATTTCAAAATGATTCATCTTTTTATTTCTCCCTTCCCTTTTTTCTTATCTAACTGAATATTTAAAATATCGATCATGACCTTGATTCTTTACATGTCGCAATTTCTCTTTCCCAATCATTATGTCCTCTTGATATTAAATACTCTATTACACCCTCCCTTAATTCCATGATGTCCATTGTCTCAATCTTTTTAATGGCTGCGTCTATATCTCTACTGCTCTTTAAAAGTTCATATAGCCCCCATCTATCCGTTTTAACTTCGCCACCTTTCCAAATTGCCAATCTTCTGATACTCAGGCTGCCAGTGCAATTTTATTGTCCCTGTTCTGCCCCCTCTTTGCTTTGCGACATTTACCTCTATCGCGTTTTTATCGTCGGTATCTTTGTTGTAATATTCGTCCCGGTAGAAGAGCAAAACCACGTCTGCATTTTCTTCTATTCCTCCGGATTCTTTCAAATCTTTAAGTAACGGCCTTTTATTTGGCCTTGTTTCACATTCCCTTGACAGCTGGCTTAATGCAACCACTGGAATATTAAACTCTTTCGCCATTCTTTTAAGCTCAATGCACACATTTGTTACCTGCTCCCTTATTGTGTTGCCCATTCCCCGCATATCGAGTATACCTATGTGGTCTATTATCAAGTAGTCCAAGCCCCCTTGGAGGATTATCTTTTTGCACAACTGCTTTATTTCGTTTACTGACATACCTTGTTTGGTACATGTCAGACCTTTGCCGTCGTAGAAGATAGGTCCTGTTTTCATAACATGCTGCCACATATCATTATCCAAGTTGCCTCGTTCAAGCTGTGTCGCATTAGTATTGCTTATTAACGCTATTCTCCTTATGCCAAGTTCCTCTTCTGACATTTCCAGGCTGAAATATGCACCGCGCTTATTTGAAATGTTCTGTTGTACGTTTACTGCAAATGCACTTTTGCCCATTCCGGGACGGCCTGCAGCTATATATAATTTTTTATCCTGTAAGCCATTTATAGCGTCGTCTAGGTCTGCAAATCCCGTAGGTATACCTAAGATACCACCACCCCTCTTTTGATTGCTTTCTACGCTCGATACGGTTAAATTAAATATGTCCTTATCGCTTAGTATCTCGGTGTCGTTTTCATCAATCTGTAGTTCATCCAAAATTTTAAGTATATCTTTAGTGCTTTCGTCTGACTGCTCAGCTGCTTTCATGGATTTTAAAAGTACATTCCACAATTTACGCATCCTAGATTTTTCTTTTACAATCTCTACATGTGACTTTATATTGCTTAAGTATCCGCTTGAATGCATCAAGTCGCTTATATATGTCGTTGCTGAGGTTCCTTTTAGGTATTCAAGGAGGACCACAACATCTATTGTTTTATTTTCTTTGTAAAGTTTCTGCATAAGGCTGAATATAGTGCCATGTTCCTTATTGTAAAAATCATCCGGTTTTAAATTCGCGTCGCATAATAAATCATTGTTGTAGACTATTGCTCCTAATACAGCTCTCTCGGCGTCTAGATTCATTATTCTGTCTGCGTTCATCCAATCATCTCCTTATTCCCTTGAAATCAAAATCGAATACGTCATTTACTTTATCTGATTTGTTATCGTAGTTACCCTCAATTATTTTCTGTAAATTCGAAGGCTTCATAATCCAATCAAAGCAGCACCCTTTCCACTTATCGTTTCTACCGCTTAAGAACTGGCTCTTGTCAACGGTTTCAAACAATTGCTTAAAGAAATTAATGTCCGGATGCTCTTTCCATCGGCTACGTGTTGAAGATTTCCTGTTACCTGTTATCCCTTTTATCTGAGGCAAGGTGGTACATATACGGTTAAACATGTCCATTATTTCCGTATACGGAGTCAACTCCGTTGACAATATATTATTTTCTTTATTATTTTCTTTATATATTTTCTTTATATGGGTGTCTTTTTGGACACCTGGCGAGACGTCTTTTTTGTCACCTGGCTGGGCGTCTATTACGTCATCTGACGTCTTTTTTGTCACCTGGTGTTTTTTCAAACACCATTCAGCATAATTTTTATTGATTGCTATAACCCTCGATGAATTAAAAGATGCTTCCTTTACAACAGTAATAATTTTAGACTCAATAAGTTCTTTCAGTGCCCTTTGAACTTGCCTTTTATATATGCCTGAATTTGAAGATATAAAGGATTCTGACATTTCATGTTCTTTTCTGCTATAGCCATATGTATATCTAATAATAACTGCAATAATTCGAAACTGGGTACCGTTTAAAGGCAGTTTATATATCTGTTCTAATAGCTCATTTGCTATTTTTGTGTATCCATCTTCTAGTTGAGGTTTTGACATGCACTCACCAACTTTACCTTTAATATCTTCGATTTCTATAGATATGATGAAGTTGTAATAATCCATAACTTTTAACAGAGGATAAAATATGCCATCATTAATATTTTATCCATCACCTGCCTTTACGGAGAGGTACTTCGTTATAAACAAGGTACCTCAATTATCACAATAGACTTCCGATAAAGACATATCCGCAACCAATTTTGCATATATTTTTTATAAATATAGAATAATTTACTTTACTTATAAATATACATATAGGTTGCAGCCATTATGTACTTATGACGCTTCATTGTTGTTGCTACAGAATAAATTCCGCTTCTGTTATTTGTATTTTATTTAAAGTCAAAGCCACCATTAAATCACTCATGCCATCCTTATAAGCCGCATTATAGCAGGTACATTCTAAATTAGTTATTTCATCTAATAACTTTTTTAAAGGAATCTCAATATCGCTTTTACTTGTTTTTAAGATTTCTTCTTTGAGAGCAAGAATTTTATTGTCAATGGTCTTATATTCTTCACTTTTGCAAAATGCATCTTGCCTGTAATCAATTATCGCAAATAAGTCTTGACTTTCACGCGCACCCATTATATCAAAGGCTTTTATATCAAATGGCTTTTTATAAGTTTTCATTTTATTACCACCTTTCAATATTTATGCCCTGGAGAGATTGAAACTCCCAGGAAAATATGTTAAATTAGTATTGAGTATTTAATTAAATCTCAGGTCTTTATTTATGCTCTTGTACTGCAATACAAGGGCATTTTACTATTAATTTATTCAATATCCATTCCTCCCTCCATTAAGCGTTAATTTTACGGAGCTTGCCGTACTCATTTTTGTTATTTTGAGGTTTTATATTCTCCAATGCCATTTTCTCTAAGTCTTCATCCAACCATTCATCATTTATGATGTATCTATTCCCGGCCATATTAAAACGGATTTTCTTTTGTTTGCACCATTGTCGTAGTCTATGCTCAGGATGGCCGGTTTTTCTAGAGGCTGCCTTTAATAACAACCATGCCAATTTTCACACCTCCTTCCATCAATCTTCTTTAGTTCTTAAATACAAAGCTTCCAGGCTAATCATGTTTATCTTTGCGAGAGCGCTTTCAGCTTTCTCAACTCTTACTTTTAATTCTTCAATTTGTCTTTCGAGATTCCGCCGCTCCAGTGGAGAAAACTTATCAAGCTTTACTCCCTCAAGTTCAGCAATATAATCCGGATGAAACCTCATATCCCCGGGAACGTTACGGCAGGGTGTTAACTTGCCTTACAAAGTTGTCTATAGCTGAAGTAGTTACTTTCCAACGCTCTGCAAGGTCTTTCTTTGTTAGTAACCTATATACGTTCATGTATCTTCACCTTCATATTCCATTAGCTCTTGAGCTTTTTATAGAACTATGTAATTTGCTTTTACACATCCATTTTTACCTTAAAATTATTGCTTTAAACATAGCTCTCTGTAATTCATGAGATTATAAATTTATTATTTCTTTGCCTTAAGATATCTCGGCCTTGGCTTTTTAATTCTGATTGTTTTACCGGTTTGATTATCTATCATATATTCCTTGCCTTGGCTGTCCTTGTGCATTGTATAGGTCGTTATTCCATTCATCTCAAGCCACTCTTCGGCTATGCCTTTTTGCCCGGTCAAATGTCTTAAATTACTTACAAAGCTGAATGAAATTGCTAGGAACTCATGTATTTCTGCATTCATATAATCCCATAGAAAATCTGTAACTTCTTCGCCTATAGGCTTATCAATACCAAGGCCTCTTATATAATCCATGGTATAAAAATAATCTTTAGCACCATATTTGTGGCCGTCATAATCTTTATCTATAGGGAACAAATTCATAAATTCCCTTGGCGTCAATGCTCCTATACAGTCTTTTATAATTTCTGCAAACTGAAAGTCTGCTGTTTCCCCTTCCTCGGTTATGTATTCCGGCTTCTTTTTAGTGTTTATTGCCTTTACTCCATAAACGATTAACTTTTTAATAAGCGGTTTTATATTTTGGTCAGGTTCCCTCCCGTAAGCTTCTAAAGTATTAAAGAAAGCATTTATGTATAAATCATGCCTATCAACAGTCTTTAATATCTTGTCTTTCATTTATCCACTCTCCCCAGCATAGAAATGCATTTATCCCCCTACCATTTTCTTCACAGACCCTGTAACACTTTTTGCAGCTTATAACCATATTGTCAGGTTTATGGCATTCCTTGATTAGAAGTTCACCTGATTTAGATAACCTGCCGACGGTTTTTCCTTGGCATTTAAACACAAAATCAAATTCATCTTCCTCTATTGCATCCGGATATGCATATATAACGCATCCGAACGTTTGATATATCATTACAGGCATCCCTAATGCCTTAATGTCAGCATTCAGAATTTCAATACCTTTATGCTCCACTTTTATATCATCTCCTTTACATGTCTAAGTGTAGTGCTTTTGCCTTTCCCCACATTTTCATTCCTATCTCATAGCTTTTAGAGGATTAATTACTACAATACCCTCCCTTCTTTTGTAATCTTATCTAGCCATGCTATTAGGAGATCTCGATTAATTAAAAATTTGGAACCTACTTTAAAGCAGGGAAAGCCAGAATTAGGATTATGTGCCAGTTCCATAAGCTTATCTTTGCCGATACCGCTATACTTTGAACATTCGAGGATTGTCATTGTTAATTTGGGTTGTTGCGGTGCTGCCTCTCGAATAGCTTCTGAAACTATAGTTTTTAGCTGCTCCGAAGTGATATCCACGCAATTCCCTCCTCTTAAGCTTCTAATATAGCCTTTATAATCGGAATAACTGATTCGTAGTATCTGAAGGATTCAACCTCTTTATTACTGTATTTAGACTTATCGTGAAACCATTTGCCATACTGTTCAGTTTTAAGATTATGCTCCTTTGCAATACGGCCTACCATGTTAGCACTTATACCTAACTCTAATCCGACTTCTTCAGCCGATAGCGTTTTTTCTATTACATTCGGCATTGGTAATAATGGCTTGCCTGCAATAATCTGACTTGCATAAGAGTAAAGGATCTGTCTGTATTCCTTACTTAAGTCTTGACTATTTGCTATTTTAAGAAGAACATTGGCGCCTTTTGCATTGGCATTCTTAAGACGTGCTTCTGCAAGTTTCTCCTTATCTTCCGAATGAGGTGGTTGTCTTAATGCCTGTTCCATTTCATTAAACCTTTTAACATATTTAGCAGTGAACAAAATTCCCTTTTCGCCTGTAAATTTATTTGCTATAAATTCGCAGCCCATTTTAGTAAAAAGGTAACATTTATTTTCTTTGCCGCTTGCATCCTTATAGGAAGATTCAATGAAATAATCACTCACCATAATTTTATGGTCAGTCATTGTTGGTATAATTCCTTTTACAGTTTTGGTACCTTCCAGCTTTTCTAATATCTGATAATGTTTAAATTCCGTCATCCCTGCAACTTCTCTGCTGTCTATTAATAACTGTCCGTTTTGATTAATTACTGTCAATTCGTTCACTTATATCCCTCCTTTGAATACCTGCTTAATCAACAATCTTAATTAGCCATGCCACATTTATCATTAATTCTCTTTTACATTTATTTCTAAAATTTTAGCAATCTTTTCTTTTTGCTCTGTCCCGCTCCTGGTACCTTTAAGAATCTCTGATAAATACGAAACGGAGACACCCATTTCTTTTGCTAGAGATGTCATAGTAATCTTTTTTTGCAACATTGCACCTCTTGCTTTTAGTCCAAACTCTGAATATGCTTGCATGTATATTCCCTCCCTTCTTGCAACTATTGGTAATTTTCAGCTAAAATATTGACAAGCATTAGAAAATATTCTAATATTAAATAAGGCAAATAAAACCATATAATATCGTTGGGGAACGATTTTAAAACAGGTGCTTAAACCTTTATTTTTTGTTACCCTTTTTGCCAATATCTCAGCTATTAAGATTATCATAACCGAATATTTTCAGTTAGTCAATAGCACAATGTTAAATTTTCAGCTATTTTTAGTAAGTTTAGGAGGCCTTTATATGTCATTAGTAGAAAATATTCAGCAGCTATGTAAAAAATATAATACTACCATACCAAAACTTGAAAAGGAAATGGATTTCGGCAAAGGCGCTATCTATAAATGGAATACCAACTCGCCTTCTATAGATAAACTTCAAAAAGTTGCAGATTATTTTGGAGTTACAATAGATTATTTATTAGGACGTACTAAAAATCCAAGTCATATGGAAATAACCAACAATTTACCTGATTCTATAAAAGGTATTCTTCTAGACAATAAACTGTTTGCAGATAAAAGGTTGACTGCAGAAGAAATTGAAAAATATACTTTGCTTGCGTTCAATTCTGTCAGTGCATATGATTTTTTTGTGTCATTATACAAGAGCGATCCAGATTTATTTATAGATAAAAATTTATTAGAAACAATTAATTCTGATTTATTAAAGCAGGTTAAATTTAAAGACTTATTGCCTTATCTTAAAAAAAGCAATAATAGCCTGTTGAATAATCTAAATATTGAATTGAACACTGAATTAATTAAACAAGCAGACTTAGAAAACATTGAAGATGAAGATATCCGAAGAATTGAAAGGGCTCGAAAAAAAATGCCTAAGCAGGAAAGAGAGAAAATGATAAAAATACTTGAGTTAAGTTTTGAAGAATATTTTGATGATGAAGATTCCGAGTAGTATAAGGTATAGCTTAATTAAGCGGATTGTCTACAATCTGTTAAAAGCGTCTGAGATTACTTCTCTTCCTGTAGATATAGAAAAAATTAATAGCCATATTAAAAAGAATATAAAATGCAGGCTTATTCCTTATTCCATGCATATGAAGAAATTCAATCTTACAATTACGGAAATGATTAGATATGCAGATAGTAAAGACGGTTGTACGGATTATTCGGTAAAAAAAGATTCTTATTTGATTTATTATAATGATATAAACATAAATGAATCTAACAGAATACGATGGACAATAGCACATGAATTAGGACATGTTATGCTTGGACATCATAAACTTTCAGATAAAACCCGTATTTTTAGGAGCAAATTAAGTGATAAAGAATATGGTATTTTAGAGAGTGAAGCCAATTATTTTGCCAGTTCACTGTTTGCTCCCCCGATAATATTAAATGCCCTTGAAGTTAAAAGTGCTTCTGATATTCAATCGTATTGTCAATTATCTAATGAAGCTTCTATTAATAGATTTAATAGTTATAAAAAGTGGAAAGCTAATCAATTTTTTAGCGCAGAAGATATAAAAGTAATAGCTTTGTTTTTTAACTTTATTCATAGCCGAATGTGTACGAAATGCAATTATACATTTATAGCTGATAGCAATACGAATTTTTGTCCAATATGTGGAAACAATAAATTAATTAGAGGTGACGGAAAAATGAAGTATAAAGAAGGCGTACCTTTATATGATGATGGGCATGCTAAAATATGTCCAAGATGTGATAATGAAGATGTCAGTGGTTCTGAAGCTTATTGCAAAATATGCGGTGCTTACTTGATTCAAGAATGTTCTGGAAAGACTGCTTTTGATGTTGATAACGAGGAATATGTTGTCGAGCCAGGGTGCAATGTTAAATTAACAAGTAATGCTAGATACTGTACAGTGTGTGGTCGTACCTCAACTTTTTATAAATATGACTACCTAAAAAGTTGGTCAGAAGAAAAAAACGAAATTGAAAACGAGCAGCAACAAAGCGACTTTGAATCTACGACTTTAATAAATGATGACTCCATTCCTTTTTAAATTTATTTTCAAAAAAGAAGGTGTACATATGGCACGTAAGACAAACTATTCTAAAAACGGCAACGAATATTACCGGGTAACAACTTCTATAGGCCGAGATTCGGAAGGGAAGTTAATCCGTAAAGAATTCTATGGTAAAAGCAAAACAGAAGCAGAAGGTTTAAGAGATAACTATCTTAATGGCATAAAAAATGGGCTCAATATCGATTTTAAGGATACTTCTTTGGGTAAGCTAATGCATTCCTGGTTATTCGAAGTTATGAGGGTATCTAATGAAATTAAACCTACAACTTTTGAAAAATATGAAGGGATATATAGGAATTACATTAAGGATAGCAGCATATATGGTTTAAAGTTAGATACTCTGAAATCTATACAGCTGCAACGTTATTATAATAGCCTATATGAAAACGACAGCAAAAGCAGCAATTCTATAAACACTCTAAATAAGCTGCTCAAGACATTTTTTAATTACGCAATAGATGAAGGATATATTCTGAAAAATCCCTGTGCCGGCAAGAAAATAGTAATACCAGGCACCACAGAAATGAGCGAAGACAATGAAGAAACGGAAGTTATCACCTTTTCTGATGAGGAAATAAAACACTTTATAGTGACCTTGGAAGGGCACCGGATGAAGGCCCTTTATTTATTAGATTTCGGTACCGGCCTAAGGCAGGGGGAACTGCTGGGTCTGAAGTGGTCCGATATTGATTTTAAGAAAAAGGAATTAAAGGTAAGGCAGTCATTAAAAAAAGTGACCATAATCGCTGCAGATGCATCCAGAAAGCATAAAATAATAGAGCAAACGCCAAAATCTCCAACCAGTAAGAGAGCAGTTCCTATTCCGTCAAATATACTATCCACTTTAGAAGATCATAAGCGGCAACAGGAGAAGGAAAAGGCTGATGCCGGCTCATCCTATAATGAAACTGATTATGTCTTTACAACCGAGTTAGGCAACCCTATAGATGCCAGTAATTTTCTCCGGAGCTATGCACGGATACTTAAAAAAGCAAATATCCCATATCGCAAATTTCATGCCATTAGGCATACATACGCAACTAAACTCTTCGAGAGGGGCGTCCCGTTAAAAACAGTGCAGGAGCTATTAGGGCACAGTGATATATCTATCACAGCAAAGATATATACCCATGTAATGCCTGAAGAAAAAACAAGAGCAGTAGATAAATTAAATGACTTATTTGCATAGCCTTTTTATTTTTGTCTTTTCTAGTGTGGGAATAATGTGGGAAAATCCAAAATATCGAGAAATTACAAACCCCTGCAAGCCTTGAACTTACAGGGGTTTTGGTGCGCCCGACACGATTCGAACGTGCGACGCCTAGATTCGTAGTCTAGTGCTCTATCCAGCTGAGCTACGGGCGCATAATAAGAACATAAAATATATTAGCATAAAAACATATAAAAATCAAATATATTATATCCTATTGTAAGGCTTAATGTCTTTATGCTTCAAGAATTTTGTTGCTATTTTAGCCTTGCTTTATATCAGCAACGTTATTATACCACTATTTGTATTATATAATCCTTTTTGAGTGCAATATAATGGTATTGCCTTTGTTGAATGCCGGTTTAGTTAAAAATCCCGGTTGCCGCTCTTGTCAAGCAGGTGAGGGAGTGCTATAGTTAGAATAGGATAACATTATGGGGGTGAGATCATGAAATTAAGCCATATTATATATAAGGTGAAGGAGCTGCACCAGGGTGTTGAGGAGTTCCTTGCCATGGGATTTGATGTGGAATACGGCAAAGAAAAAAATCCCTACAACGCAATTATTTATTTTTCCGAAGGGCCTTACTTGGAGATTCTAGGATCTACCGGCATGCCCCGGACGGTTAAGCAAATTCTGCGCATCTTTGGACAAGGGAAGTTTGCCGATCGGCTGGATTATTGGGATAACCACCCCGGTGGCCCCTGCGGGTTGGCGTTGGAAAACTATAAAACCAACCTTGATGCAGAGCTGACTATTCTTAAAAAGTATAACCAGAGCTGGTTTACGATGCCTTCCAAAAGAGACGATACAAAAGGGCGAAAGCTGCGCTTCACCTGCGCATTCCCCAACGATATTCAACTTCCGTTTTTAATGACCTACTTTAATATTGACCCTAAGCCTAAAGCCTTTATCCACCCTAATGGAGCAGTTAATATAAGCAGCGTATCCTTTGGTACCAAAAAGGAATTCATCCCGCTAATCAAAGAATTATGCGACGATGATAGGCTAAAGCTGTTTGCCGGCGAGGGGGTCGGGGATATCCATTATAAATACAGCGGAGAGTAGACGCACGTTAACGCAAAGGCCTCTGGTTGAAGTCAAGGAAAATGAGCTAAGAAATGAGGTGAATTTATGGGAATCATAAAAAGTTTTTTTGAAAATGTACGCAAGCTTGAAGGACTTGGTGGGAAAGTCATGCTTTCAATGATGAATTCCGGACATAACCAAAACGCTTTATGGGGTGGGCATGATTGTGGAAAAGGCCGTTAATATGGCCCGAATGATGGATATTCCGGTGATTGAGCTGGTGGAAAATATGAGTTATGTTGTCTGCCCCGACTGCAAAAAGGAATATCATGTTTTTGGACAGAGCCGCATTGATGATATTGCAGAAAAATCCCCGCATAGGAACCCTATCTAAACTGCCTGTTGATCCTAAGCTTTCCGCGGCCTGCGATGCTGGGACTATTGAGCTGTTCAACGGGAGCTGGCTTGTTAACATGATAAAAATGATAGAAAGCATATAAAAATAAATGAGGTAACATATGAGGCTGTCGCTATAACTAATTTAGCTTAGTTACCGAAACAGCCTTTAACATTTAAACCTGAATTTTTTTTAGAGAGAGTTTTCCGCCTGCCACATGGCAGCATATTTACCATTTCTCTTCAGCAATTCTTCATGAGTTCCCTGTTCTGCAATTTCCCCCCTCGAAACCACCAATATTTTATCTGCGTTTTTCACTATAGACAGTGTATGAGCAATCATTACAACCGTCTTTTTCCTCCGGAGGAGATTTACAATGGCTTCCTTGACGGCAAGCTCATTTTCAATATCAAGAGAAGCCGTTGCCTCGTCCAGCAGCAGTATAGGGCTGTCTTTTAAAATAGCCCGAGCGATGGACAGCCTCTGGCGTTCTCCGCCGGAGAGGCGGTTTCCGTTTTCTCCCACAAAGGTGTCATAGCCCTTTTCAAGTTTGCGGATAAATTCGTCACAGTTGGCCGCCCGGCAGGCTTCGACTACTTCCTCATCGGTGGCATCCGGCCTGGCATAGCGGATGTTGTTACCTATTGTATCGTCAAACAGGAATACATCCTGATCCACCATGGAGATATTCTCTAGCACCCTTTCAGCCGCAATACCGCCAATTTTTTTCCCGCCCATTAAAATCTGCCCGGCCTGAGGCTCGTAATATTTTGAGATCAGGTTTAATATAGTGGATTTACCCGAACCGGAATCTCCCACCATGGCTGTGAACTTCCGGTTCTTTGCAGTAAATTCCGCCTTTTTTAAGACAGGCTCATTGGGGATATAGGCAAAATCCACCTGGCTGAAAGTGATTTCATGAGTCTTTGGTTCAAATAATCCAGCCTTTTTAATTTCTTCGGGCTCATTAAGCACCCTCATAATCTGGCCTTTAGAGATGGTCAGATTCTTATAGCTGGTCAGGTCGATAAATATGGTGCCTTCAAGCTTGGCAAAAAATAGCGGAAGCATGCACAAGAGCAGATAGGATATGGTGTCAAGCCTCCCTTGTGCCCATGGGATGGAGGCTGTCCACATAGTAAGGGGCAGGCTTAGCCATACAAGAATGCTGAGCATCACTCCCACAGGAATTATTTTAACCTCGTAAACAAAACTGATATCACTGAAAGCTTTTAGGGCGGCGGTGACCGTTTTATTCTTGGTTCCGCCCACGCCGTAGGCGCGAAAGGTCTGGATTCCGGTAGCATACTCCACCATGCTGCTCACTGCTTCCGCGGTTATAGCGTTTTTCCTTGCCCCATATTTTTTTACCGCCCTGAAGGAAATCCACAGAGCCGGGATTAAGAGCAGAAATGCGCACAGCATTATCACCCCGGCAGAAGGGACAATGCTGCCTGTGAAAGCAATCAGCGTCAAAGACAGGGAACAATTCTTTGCCAGATCTCCGGCTTTGTGAGTCAGAATTTTCTCGTAACTGTTGACATCGCTTGTGGCTGTATTGACATACTGTCCCACCTGACCCTGGGTAAATCGTGGCAGCGGAATTTTTTTCAGCTTATCCCCCAGCGACATTCTAAGCTTCTTGCTTACGGCAGCTCCTCCTATCTGCCCCTGAGTATACCCAAGGCTGTAGATGATAAGCCGTACTGCAAAGACAGCGGCCAGCATGGCGGTCATATACATAATACGGGAAAAGTCTGCCTCTCCTTCCCAGAGGAATTTCATAATTTTATAAAGCAGTAAAAAGTTGCATCCGGAAAGAAGCCCTTCTGCTACATTGCAGCAGATGCTGAAATAAAATCTTTTATTTTTCCCAAAAGGGTTACTGTCTTTCACTTCCGTCCCCTCCTTCCATACTGTAGGTAATGCCCCGCGCCGCCTCGTAGTCTGCCCAGGCTCTGCGGTAATAGTCGTTTCCCTCAAGAACCTCCTGGTGAGTTCCCATACAGGATAGAGTACGGTTCTCCACAACGGCAACCTGGTCGCACATTTTCACAACCCCCAACCGGTGGGCAATAATAATGACGGTTTTGCCTTTGCAAAGATTTTCTATAGCCCTGTCCATCTCCAGCTGGTTTTCCGGATCGGCAGCCGAGGTTGCTTCATCCAGAATCAGGATGGGAGCGTTTTTCAAAATAGCCCGGGCGATGGCTATTCGCTGCTTTTCCCCGCCGGAAAACCGCGCACCGAAGTTGCCTACCTTGGTATCGTAACCTTGGGGCAGAGACATGATAAAGCTGTCAAGCTGGGCCTGTCTTGCCGCTTCCCGCACCTGCTCAATCGCTGCGCCGGACCCCATCCTGATGTTTTCAAAGACGCTGTCACGGGTCAGAAAGGTTTTCTGAAAGACCATGGCTATGTTTTGCAAAAGCTCTTCATAGTTGATGACTCGGACATCTGTTCCGCCGATAAGTACTTCTCCTTCCAAAACATCATAAAAGCGGGAGATCAGTTCAACAACTGTGCTTTTTCCGGCACCGGAGGCGCCAACTAAAGCCAGCTTTTCTCCTCTCTTTATCCTGAAGCTGCATTTTTCCAGCACATCGGTCTTTCCGTCATAGGAAAAACGGACATCCTTAAGTTCTATATCATGACTTCCGGGGAAAGAATATCCTCCTTCAAAAATAGGAAGGCTTAAAAATTCCTCGGCTTTGGTTATGGCAGTCAGTACCTGGGCAAAATTGCTGCCCAGCTCCTGCAGGGGGCGAAGCTCGGTAAGGTACAGAGAGCCGACAAAAGCAAACAGCAAAAAAGCGCTTGCGGTCAGGGACCCTTTTAAAAACAGCAGGCCTCCTAACGGCACCATCAGAAGCATGCCGCATTCAATAATCACAACAAAGGCGGCATAGAGTGGCGCCATTTTACGGGAAATCTCATTCCATACGCTGTTCTCCTCCTCTACCGCACGGGAATATTTTTGAAAGGAATGGCTGCCCATGTTATAGGCCTTAATGAGCTTCATTCCGGTTATATACTCAATCATGACTGAGTTTAAGGCTGAGATGGAGCGGTTAGCCCTCACCATCATATAATCGGTGTTGCGGAATATAAGGGCCATGACGGCAACGGCAAATATCAGAGGAGCCAGGGATATGAGGGCAAGAGGTACATTGACGGTTAAAAGGTAGATAAATACCGCAACGGGGCCTGTAAGATAGTAAATAAGCTCCGGAAAATGATGGGCTAAAAATAATTCCAGCTTTTCAATTTCTTCATTCATCACCGTCTTGATTTCTCCCGTACTCCTCTCATTAAGGGCCCCTAGCGGCACCTTTGCCATGTGTTCCGTGATCATGCACCTGACTTTAAACAGCGCGCCGTAAGCGCCCTTATGGGAAGCAATGCCGGAAATCCCGAACAGTACAAACCGGGCGATCACTGCAACACCTATGACCATACAATAATTAATGATACTTTCCCTCGTATACATGCCGGAAAAAACGTCATCCATCAGCCGGTAAAGTCCATAATAAGGAACCATGGTACACAGCCCGCTGAAGAAAGAGAGAAGGGCCGACAGCATAAGATAATATTTGCTGCCGCCGGCCCAGTTAAGCAGCAAGAGTATAGGGTTTTTTTTAGTTTTATTCATAACATCACACCTTTTCTTCCATGGAACTGCCGGTAACGCCGAACAAGTCCCGGAGTTTTAAGAGGTTTTCCGGTAGGACAGACAAATCCTCCGGTATTTCTCCCTCGTCCAAATGAAGGATGCGGGTACAGGCCTTTAAAACCAGTTCATAATCATGGGTAACTATAAAGATAATCTTTCCCATGGCCGCCAGCTTGCCAATAATCCCCGAAACTCTGGCCATGCCATCATAGTCAAGGCCGCTGGTAGGTTCGTCAAAAACCAGAATTTCCTTACGGCAGACCATGCTCACCGCCACTGCCGTACGCTGCTTCTGTCCACCGGACAGAGTGTTGGGATGCCTGGTTTTATAGGGTGTAAGTCCCAGATCATCCATTGTCCTTTGCACCAACTGTTCATCGGGCTTTTTTATGCCAAGGGAGCACTCTTTTTCCACTGTCTCGGCAAACAGCTGATAGTTTACATCCTGCATAACCAGATAGGACAGCTTCAGCCGGGATTTTGCGTTTCGGAGCCGGCCCTCCCATATAAACTGTCCTTCACAGTTTGTGTGGAGGCCGCACAAAGCCCTTACAAAGGTGGTCTTGCCAGCTCCGTTATGGCCGACTACGCCGATCACTTCGCCCCGGGATGCCTGTAAGCTTACTTTGTCCAATATCACCTTGTTTTTATGGCGGATGGTAAGATTGCCTATGTCCAGTGTTGGCGCTTCTCTTTTTTCTACTCTTTTTTCCGGTAAAAGCCGACCAAGGTCCGTGGCTCTTAGCCCCATGTCCTCCCGCACTTTTTCGGAGAGCTTCAGGAAATCGTCCGCCGTATATTCTGCCGTCACAGCGCCGTCTTCAAGATAAATAATCCGGTCTGCAAGCCCCATCAGATAATACAGCCGGTGTTCGACAATCAGGATGGTTTTGCCCCTTTCTTTTATAAGCCTTAAGTGCTTTTCCAGTTCTTTAATGGACTTCATATCCAGATTGGAGGATGGCTCATCCAATAGATAAATATCCGGATTCATGGCATAAACCGATGCAAAAGCAATTTTTTGTTTTTCTCCCCCCGAAAGAGCAAAAATATTCCGCCCTCTAAGCTCCCGGATACCCAGCTTAAGGGCGGTTTCCTCAACACGGCGCTTAAGTTCGTCGGGCGGCAACCCCTGGTTTTCAATTCCAAAGGCAATCTCGCTGTCCGTATCCGTATTGAAAAATTGGGTCCGGGGATTTTGAAATACCGAGCCAATGCTATCGGCAATGCGGTACATCGGTGTTTCGGAAACCTCCATGTTACCTGCCGCCACCCTTCCCTTTAAAGTACCGGCATAAAAATGGGGAATAAGCCCGTTAATTAGCCGGGTAACCGTAGTTTTCCCACAGCCGCTGCGTCCGCATAAAAGGACGCATTCTCCTCTTTTAACAGTGAGACTCACATCCCGGAGCCCGCCTCCTTCCTGCCCCGTATAGGTAAAGGATACATTTTCAAATACAATCATATAATCCCCTCCTATATAAACCGTCCTGCCATGAAATATAGAAGAAAGCAGGCGGCCAATACTAAATCAGACACTCCGAACAAGATCTGCGTAAGGCAGGTCCGCGGTTTTGGATTTTCAATTCCACGGGTGACGGCTGCTACGGAAAGCTCGTCGGCAGCCTTGGAGGCTGACATCATAAGCGGCACGTATACGCATTCCATCGTCATGGCAGGCCGTGTTATTAGCCCCTTAAGGCTTGGAGACACATCCCTCATACGCATAGCATCTTTTATATAGCTCCAATCCTCCCGGACTGCAGGCAGGTAACGGAGCATTACGGCCAGCGGTATAACCAGCTTTTTAGGCGCACGAATGCGGTACATGGCGGACATAAACTCGCTGACCTTTGTTGTGGAAATCATAATTCCTGCCAACATACCGCAAGGGTAGACTTTGTGAACCAGCCCCAGAAAGGCAATGAACGTGGTCCTTAGCCCGCCGGTTATTTTATCAAGCACCAAAAGGGTAAAAATATAAATAAGGCCATAGGCAAAAGCCGAAATAAGGCTGTATTTTATACCCCCGCAAAACACACCGAATACCGCAATCAACACTACAAGACCAAGCTCATAGCTAAGGGATGGTGACATGGCGGCAGCCAGAATAACCATTAAGAGAAGGAAAAGCTTAGTTCTTGGGTCGGGGTTAATGCCTTGTGTTCTGCCTGAAACAATCATGCGGTAATCCCGGCTCTTTCAAATTGTTTTTTCATAAGCTTGCTTCCAGCCCAGCCGCTGAAAGCCGCTACTGCAAGGGTGCCGAAGAGAATAACATATAGCATCCATGCCGGAGCCGAGGCCGCCATAGTATCAATATATGCCTGTTCCGTTCCGTTTTTCAGCATTGCGCTTGTCCATCCTTCAGGGTCAATAAAAAATACAATGTAGCTCCCCGTTGCGCCCAGGCAGAACAACATATATGACAGTATGTTCATCCCCTTGCTTTTGTACTTTTTTATACCGGCTACAAAGTCGGCAGCTATGCCCATGATTATATAACCAATATCCATAGCCCAGTGCATTCCCGTGGCAAAAAAGATCAGTCCTACAATGACACCGAGAATGGTTACTGCACGTGGTTTTGGCACCTTTGCAACCAGCAGCAGGAAGATGGGGCCGCACAGCAATGCTGAGCCTAAAGGCATATAGAAGGTTAAAACAGGATTAGGGGCAAACACAATACCGCCTATCAACGTAAATATAAAGAACAATGCCGTAAAAATTCCCGCCGTTACAAGGTCTTTTACGGTCAGCACCTTCTTTTCAGTTTCTGTCTGGTTTATCATTAATAAATCCCTCCTCGATTTGCAGCCTTTTATCCGTCTGTATTGACGATGCTAAAAAGTCATGCTAAAATTTCAGTTAGCTGAATCTAACTATTAATTATAACAATACTCTATGGTGCCGGGGATGGCAATCCCATGAAACACAGTTCGTCTTTTCCTGGCAAAGAAACGTCCGATCATAGCAAGGAGGCGGCGTAATTGAAAGATATTATTGAAGATATTTACAGACCTATGCTATCCGAACGGGGCTTTTCTCCCAACCCGGGCAATCAGCGATATGGAAGGGCCGGCTTGTGCTGGAAGCTTTCAGAGGATATGGGGGAAGGATATTACTGGATCTACGGCCAGAAAAATTTGTTTGATATTAAAATCCATGATTTTTATTTTCATGAGGATTCCTTTATGGAATTTGATCTTCCCGAATGTTTAAACATCACACAATTTGAATCCATATCCGGTGAAGAATTATCTCCTTACCGGAGGCTTACTGCCGGGTGCATCAAAAGCATCATCGGAGGATATACGCCCTATAAGATTCTTATCCATAAAAAAATACCCATTTGCTCCATAGGCATTGAAATTATGCCCGCTTATTATGAAGACTACTTAAAAAAACAATATCCCGGAGAATATTTAAATCCCCATGATGCCTTTGCCCATGTGGGGCAGACCACAAACTTTCCGGAGATGGCAAGGCTTTTGAGCCAGGTAAAGAATTATCGGGGCGAAGGAATTTCAGCAAGATTATTTTATGAAGCCAAAGTTGCCGAAGCAGTTTCGCTGGTTGTGGAAAGGCAGAAAAAATGCGCATTCAAACAGGAAGTTAAGCTTTCTCTTCAGGATGTAAAACAGATTGAAACAGTTACATCCTACATAAACGACCATTTTGCCTTTGATTTGCCTCTTATCCGTCTCTCAAGGATTGCCTGCATGGGTACAACGAAGCTTAAGTCCTGTTTTAAGCAATTTCACGGCTATACCATCACAGAGTATATACAGCAGCGCCGCATGAGCCAGGCGGAGCATTTGCTATCCTCGACCAATTTGACCATCGGTCAAATCGCCCAAACCGTAGGATATGTAAGCGCCAGCCGGTTCGCCGAATTGTTTCGTCTAAGCACCGGCTTGCTTCCGGGGGAATACCGGAAGATGGCATTGAGATGAACGCGGCAATTTGCTCTTTTGTTTTCATGGTCAAAAAGGCTGAGTGCAGCGGGTCTGCAATACTCAAACTTTGGGCTGCCATTGAGAGCTTGACCTTTACACAAAATCGTGATATACTTTTATAAATTGAAAAGCCCGTGAGGGAGTAGTTAGCGCAGATTTGCGCGGCAAGTCAACATACTGACCGGCAACGGTCTGGCTTGTCTTAAAAAACGAGACTCATGTATAACTTCTACAGCTATACATGGTTTTTATTTTTTGCAGAAAACCCAGGTATATGCTCGTATGAGAAATACCTGGGTTTTTTCTTTTGAAATTACGTTTTGTAAAGGAGAATGCACAATGAATCTATGGGAATTATTTTTAATCGCTGTCGGACTTTCTATGGACGCTTTTGCCGTAGCTGCCTGTTCCGGGCTGACCATGCCCAAGGTAACCGTAAAAAAGTCATTGATTGTAGGCGGATACTTTGGTTTTTTTCAGGCTGTTATGCCGCTTATAGGTTATATGCTTGCCACACAGTTTGCCGAAAAAATAATCGCTTTTGATCACTGGATTACATTTGCCTTGCTCTGTTTTATCGGCGGAAAAATGGCGGTGGGAAGTTTTAAAAAGGAAGGATGTCCGGACAGGGAATGTGTCGCCGAAACCTGTGCGGACAGAGAATGTCCCGGGGGGGAGAGCCCCAGAATAAGAGAACCTTCCTTAAAACCTTCGGAAATGCTGCCCCTTGCCCTCGCCACAAGTATTGACGCGCTGGCTGTAGGAGTATCTTTTGCTTTTCTTCAGGTAAACATTGTCCCGGCGGTTTCTTCTATAGGCATTATCACCTTTGCCTTATCCATGCTGGGTGTAAAAGTCGGAAATATATTCGGTATAAAGTTTAAATCCAAAGCCGAACTTTCCGGTGGAATTATACTGGTATTAATAGGTTTGAAAATATTGCTGGAACATATGGGGATTATCAGCTTATGAATATAAAAGCTGATACATATTGCGGTTATCAATTTTTATATCATTGCCGCCTGTTGCCCTCTTTGCCAAAATATCTTCCAGGTTGACGCTGAATATGTGTTATGATATACTAAGGCATACCCCCATGGGTATTATAAGAGGTGATAAAATGCGTAAATGTATGGATTCGGACAATCTGCATAGAAGAATAAACAAAATAATGGGACAGATCAAGGCAATAGATAAAATGATCGATGAAGACCTCCCCTGTGAAGACCTTTTGATTCAGATAAATGCGGCAAAAAGTGCCTTGCAAAAAGTCGGCCAGGTTGTTTTGGAGGGCCACTTAAGCCATTGTGTCCGGGAAGGGATCGAGCACGGCGACGCTGATAAAACTATTGCGGATTTTGCCAAAGCGGTTGAACATTTTTCAAGAATAACATGACATTCGGATATATATAACAGGCATTGAAAAGGATATGGCTTTTGCCAGTCCTTTTTTTTATGTTCACAATATTGCTGATCCATCCCCCTGGTATTTTAAGGATGATATCTATTGACTGAGTATACCTATGGGAGTATAATAAACCCATACCCCCATAGGTATAGAAAGGATGATGCACTTGATAAAGCTATTAAAAGACGGCGAAAAAAGAACACTCCTTTTCCTCGCGATATCATTTATTTCTCTTGTAATCAGTTTCTTTAACTTCAGGAATTTACCTGTTGACGCAGCATGGGCAGCAATCTTGCTGTGCGGTATACCAATTATCAAGGGGGCTATTATCGGCCTTATTACAGAATTTGATATCAAGGCCGATGTGCTGGTATCTATCGCTTTAATCGCGTCAGTCATAATTGGCGAGATCTTCGCAGCCGGTGAAGTCGCCTTTATTATGGCAGTCGGCGCCTATCTGGAAGAACGCACCGTAGCAAAAGCCCGGGAGGGCATTGAAAAGCTTGTGCACCTCACTCCGACGACGGCAAGGGTCATCAGGAATGGTGAAGAGACTATTGTACCAGCGGAACAGGTCCAGGTTGATGATATACTGCGCGTCCTTGCAGGTGAAACCATTGCCGTTGACGGCATCATCGTAAGCGGGCAAACCTCGGTTAACCAATCGGTGATGACAGGAGAATCTCTGCCGGTTGATAAGAGTGCCGGGGATGAGGTTTTCAGCGGAACGGTCAATCAGTTTGGCACATTCGATATGAAGGCCTCAAAAGTTGGCGAAAATAGCTCCCTGCAAAGGATGATCCGTCTGGTCCAGTCCGCCGATGCCGGAAAAGCTAACATCGTCGGCATTGCAGACAGATGGGCCACCTGGATCGTAGTTATCGCATTGACTTTTGCAGCCGCCACATGGTTTATTACAGGAGAGGTTATTCGTGCCGTGACCATATTGGTAGTATTCTGCCCCTGTGCCTTAGTGCTTGCGACACCTACGGCAATTATGGCAGGCATCGGCAACGCTACGAAATTCGGTATCTTAATCCGGGAGGGTGACGCACTGGAAAGGCTCTCTTTAATCAAGCGCATTGCCTTTGATAAAACAGGCACCCTTACCCACGGCAAGCCCGATGTTACAGCTGTTGAGAGCTTTGATTCCAGCCTGACTGCCGATGATCTGCTGTCCCTGGCGGCTTCCGCGGAACTGCGCTCCGAGCACCCATTGGGGAAAGCTATTGTGGCTCATTATAAGGCGCCCTTAAATAAACCCCTGCCAGAACCTGATGATTTTCAAATGGTTGCAGGGCGCGGCGTTTTTGCACTGGTAGACGGCCGTAGGATACTTGCAGGAAATGCGGAGCTTTTGCTTGACCATACTATAACCTTGCCCCAAGAGATAACAGATAAAGCAGATGCATACAGAAATGACGGCTGCACCATCATCTTTATTTCCGTGGACCGCCGTGCCTGTGGTCTTATAGCGTTATCGGACACTTTACGTCCTGATGCCATAGATATGGTCAGGAGCATTGAAAAGTTGGGAATAACAAGCGTGCTGCTGACAGGTGATAATCAATATGCCGCTTCCCACATGGCAAAAATTACGGGAATTCATGACATTCATACCGGTTGCCTGCCGGAAAATAAAATGGCTGTCATCGAACAGTATCAAAGCACCGGTGAGTTGGTATGTATGGTTGGTGACGGCGTAAACGATGCCCCGGCGCTGAAAAAGGCTCACGTCGGCATTGCCATGGGAGGCATCGGCAGCGATATCGCAGTAGACGCCGCCGACATTACTCTTGTGGGTGATGATATCAAGAGCATTCCCCATTTGTTTGCCTTATCAAAACGGGCTATGAATACCATCAAGCTCAATATGGCGCTTTCCATGGTACTTAACTTTGCCGCTATTTTTCTGGCTATGCTAGGATTTCTCGGACCTGTCCTTGGCGCACTGGTACATAATGCCGGTTCGGTAGCAGTAATTATAAACTCATCACTATTATTGAAATGGAAGGAACGGGGTAAATGAAAACAATCACTCTGTCCCAATATTAATGAGCAGACTCATTGTTCTAATAAGTTATCATAACAAAAAACAAGAAATAGCCCCATCTATATTCGCCATGAGGGCAAATATAGATGGGGCTATGCATTTGAAACAACGTAATGAGCATTGTGAGAGTTCTCTCTAAAGCTCTCGGGGGCTCTGCCGCAGAAAATATTTAGAATTTTAGATTGTTTGAACGAATCAAGTTTAAAAATTCTTGTATTTTCAAGGCAGGGAACGGAACTCCAACACAGTAAATGCAGTATTTCGAATGCAAAAGCCTTTTTATTGTGCTTAGTTATATAACGGACTGTGCTGTAATCGGAGTATCTTTTATGGTTTGGATGCATGCAATACCGAAGAAATCCCCGCAAAAATCAGCGCTGCAATGGGCCAAACCACCCAGGTGAATCCCCAGTTGCTTGTATAAAAACTCCACCCAAGATAGACTGCCACAATAATCGGCCAGTAGAAGCCCGCGAATTTTGATACCCTTTTCGAATGCTCTTGTTCTTTTGGCTCGAACTCGCCTTCACGCAGCAGCTGGTCATAACTGCCTTTTATGGTCCCCGCAGTGATAAGAAGATATACCGCAACGGAGACAATGGCCAGCAGCAGAGCTACAAAGAAAGACAAAGTCATGCTCGAAGCCTCGAATATGCCGGCGACGACAAGCGGTATGACGCATAAAATGCAAAGAACAACGCCAATGGCCATGTTCCGAACATATGTTGTCTCAAATGCCGCCCGCTTTTCCTTTACAATGCCCAATAAACCATATTCAAGCTCAAAATTACTATTTTGCAGGTATTCAAAGCGTTTCATTTTTGCACTGCTGATAATAAATATGGCAACGGCTCCTGAGACCATCAATAATAACGTTACAATGCCAATACCGGATGCGGCTCTTTCGGTTACGGCAACACCCACCTCCGATACTGTGGACAGCAAAATCAACAAAACCGGGGAAAGAATACATAACATAACGCCCAATGCAACCTGCCTTCCATGGATAGCCTTATTCCTTAAAAAATCGTTCATTTCCTGTAATGAAACGCGTATATAATTTTCTGTCTCATCTGTATCGGAATACACAGTCGTTTCAAGATCATCTTTTAACAGGTAGTCCGTCGTTACACCGAAAAGCTTCGCCAGTTCCAGTATGCGATTGATATCCGGTATTGCGGCGGCGCTTTCCCATTTAGATATAGACTGTCTTGATACGTTCATTTTTTCTGCCAGTTCTTCCTGAGACCATCCGTTGTTTTTACGCAACGATAAAATTTTGTCTGCCAAAATCATTTTGAATTCCTCCTATTCATCAAATAGCATTTTGACGATATCGCAAGGAAATCATAACAAAGCTTCCGGTTGCATACTATCAACATGACTTGAAAATTCCGCAACCATTAGTTGCACTTTCGTTAAGCGCCTGTATCCCTGCAGGATATAATGCTTTTGTATTTAAGATAACATGCCTGCCAATATAAAGAAAAACACAGCTTCCCTTAGCGGAAAGCCATGTCTTTTCTGGCGGAGAAGGCGAGATTCGAACTCGCGCTAGAGTTGCCCCTACTAACGGTTTAGCAAACCGTCCCCTTCAGCCTACTTGGGTACTTCTCCATTGGCTTAAGTTTACAAAAAATTATTAATGGCGGAGAGGGTGGGATTCGAACCCACGGTAGGGTCACCCCTACGCCGGTTTTCAAGACCGGTGCCTTAAACCAACTCGACCACCTCTCCAACGGCACATTTTATATTATAACAATCAAAATTTACTGTGTCAACACAAAACATGCCATAAAGCTACTGGTTTTATTTCACTATTTTTTCAACGCCGCCCATGTAATTCTTAAGGGCTTCGGGGATTTTTACGCTGCCGTCGGCTTCCTGGAAGTTTTCTAAGATGGCGGCTACGGTTCTTCCTACTGCCACACCGGAACCGTTTAGTGTATGAATGAACTGAGGCTTATCCTTTGGTGATGGTTTGTATTTTATATTAGCCCTTCTTGCCTGGAAATCCTCGAAATTGCTGCAGGATGATATTTCAACATATCTTCCGTAGCTGGGCATCCATACCTCAAGGTCATACTTCATGGCTGCGGTAAAGCCTAAATCACCGCTGCATATTTTAACCACCCTGTAAGGTATGCCAAGAAGCTGCAGTACTTCTTCCGCATCGCGGGTTAATTTTTCAAGCTCTTCATAGGAATCCTCCGGCTTGGCAAATTTAACAAGCTCTACCTTGTTAAACTGATGCTGTCTTATAAGGCCCCTTGTGTCCCTTCCGGCAGAACCGGCTTCCGCCCTGAAACAGGCAGTGTAGGCAACGTGTTTTATGGTCAGTTTATCGGCATCCAGAACATCGTCCCTGTACATGTTGGTTACCGGCACTTCTGCTGTAGGAATTAAAAAGTAATCTGTATTGGTAACTTTGAAGGCATCCTCTTCAAATTTAGGGAGCTGGCCGGTTCCTACCATGCTCCTTCTGTGCACCATAAAAGGCGGGAATATTTCTTCATATCCATGCTTTGTAGTATGCAAATCCAGCATGAAATTTATACATGCTCTCTCCAGACGCGCTCCTAATCCTTTGTAGAAGGTAAATCTTGAGCCTGTAACCTTTCCTGCCATTTCAAAATCAAGTATGTTAAGCCCGGTTCCTATTTCCCAATGGGCCTTTGCTTCAAAGCCAAAGTCTCTGGGTGTGCCCCATTTTCTTATTTCAACGTTGTCATCATCCGTATCTCCCTGAGGAACCGTTGGGTTTGGTATGTTTGGAATGGTAAGCATTATAGTTTCAATTTCTGTATCTATGCCTGATATCTGGTCATCAAATTCCTTGATTTTTTCGCCCAAGGCTTTTGATTCAGCCAGTAAGTCATCGGCATTCTGCTGCTGCTTCTTTAATTTTGCTACCTCCTGGGTTATGGCGTTTCTCTTGTTTTTAAGTGCTTCAACTTCAGTAAGGATTTTTCTCCTGCTTTCGTCCAGTTCCACAACTCTATCTATAAGGGATAAGTCGAAGGACTCCCCCCTTATTTTCATTAATTCCTTTACTTCACTGGGATTGCTTCTTATCCTCTTTAAATCCAGCATTTACATTACCTCCTGATAATAATATGAATAAAATATATTATAATTATCCTAAAATAAAAAAGCCCTTCATCCCCTTATCAAGGGACGAAAGGCTAATATTTCCGTGTTGCCACCCTAATTGATAAGCTATTAATAATATTTACACTATTGATAGCCATCCTCTTTATGTGCTGTAACGTGCACTGACGATATTGCTTAATTGGTCGCAATCCCTCCGGGATGGATTCACTATGCTATATAACCGGCTTTCACCGCCCGCCGGCTCTCTTTATATAAATACATAACTACTATTTCCCGTCATAGGTTTATATATTTTTAATATATTGGAATTAATTATTTCATGAAACCTGCTTGCAGCTTTCATGTCAAATGATTTCAAATGGCTTTGCCATTTTGAAATTATTATATCATAATTTCAAGAAAATTCAACAATATTTTACCTGTTTGATATCTTTCCTATATTTTGTTATTTTTATTCTCCCAGCTTCATATTATTTTACTATACTTCACTGAATAAATAAAATGAGTTTTGACAATTATTTAAGTAGGAATTATTTGGGAGGAGAAATTATGAATAATATTGATTTTGCGGGTCAGTTAGCCGACCTTAAAGATACCGACTATAAAAACACTCTTGCAATTGTTAGCATTATTGAGTTACTTATTGAAAAAAAAGTTATCACAAGGATGGATCTTACTAAAAAGGCGCAGTTTTTGGACAGCCTAACGGAAGAGCAGCTTAAAATTCTTAAAGCCCAGGACATATAAGAACCCATATCCAGATTAGCAATCAAAGATTGCTGGCGGGTTCCGAGAACCTATGTTTGTGCAAATAATAAGTCAAAAGAAGCAGACTTTCTGCTTCTTTTAGTTTTTTCCGGATAATCTGTTTTTTAAAAAGGTTGCTGCCTCATTGCCGCATATATCAGTGGCTATGGTTATAAAATCATCAGTATTGGCATTTTTAAATTTATAAGTTTCAAAATAGCTTTTCAATATTTCCAAAAACATTTCATTCCCAACTTTGTTCCTGAATTCATCCAGTATGTAAGCCCCTTGTATATATACTACGATGTTGTATTCGCTTCCTGTTTTAAATTTATCCATGGAATCCATGGGAACCCTGTTAAACCTGGCCATTCCCACCCGGGTATTTATTTTCTCTTTGAAAGCAGCTTCCCCGTAGTATTTTTCAAAATACATAGCCTCGGAATATGTAGCAAGAGCTTCGTCCAGCCAAGGATCCACATATTCGTTATTCCCCACTATTACATACCACCATTGATGTGCTATTTCGTGGGCTACTGCAGCTTCCAGATTTTTTTCCTCAAGATATTTATAATACTGTTCCCCTACCGCCGTTAAAAGAGGGTATTCCATGGCTCCGCCGTAAAGGGGAGTTTCTACAATATCAAAGCTTTTATAGGGATATTCTCCAAAGCTCTCAGAGAAGAAATCCATGGCTTTTGATGCATAATCAAGAACTTTAATCCCTCTTTCCCTGTCTTCATTTAAAAAGAAGGATCTTATTTCTATGCCATTATGCTCAAGTTCTGCCATTTGAAATTTGCTGCTACTTACCCAGGTAAAATCCCGTACATTCTTTGCCTCTATTGATATGATCTTTCTGTTATTATCAAGAGCTTTTTCTTTTTTTATATCGCCTGTGGACGCAACAAGCTCATTCTCAGGCAGGTCTATATCCACATAATAATCCGAAACCTCGCTGAAATTTGCCTCTCCCATTTTGCAGCTGGGTTCTGTGTGCCATCCTTCATTATCATATACACATAATACGGGATACCAGTTTTCAAAAGAAGCGATCCCGTTATAGGCTCCAAAATCCGTCCGGGACAGCGGCAGCTTTTCCCCGAAATCTATCCTAATTTCCATGGTGGATTGAGGCTTTATGGGCTTATTCAGCTCCACCTTTAAAATTGTTTTGTCCTGTCCTTCCACAGCCCACTTAGATGAAACACCGTTGACCCATACGTTTATTATATCAATTTTCCCCGGGTTGAAGCCAGAGGGGTAATTATCCCTTATATCACCAATCATGGGGGCTGTTTCAGCTTGTGAAAAAGCATTTGGGTACAGATGAAAATATATGTCGTTAAGCTCAATATCCTCCGTGTTTTTATAGAACAATTTCTGGGTGCCGAATATGTAACGGTCCTCCGGTTTATAATAAACACTTATTTCATATCTGTTTCTATAACCTGTAAATAATGAATTTATGACTGAGTTTTTACTGCACCCCGATGTAAATATAAATATGATTAAAATAATAATAACCGCTGCTTTTTTATGCCTTATTATAATCATCCCTTCATAATTAAACTATACTCTATTTATATACAGGCCTATATGAAAAAATCCCGGTAAAATAATATTTAGCCGGGATTCTTATTAATTATTCGCTTTGTACCGATTGGTTCATCTCATTTAATATGCTCTGAAGCTCATCTAACCTGATACCATATTCCGCCCAGTCTCCCATTTGCTGTGCTTCCTTTGCCTTATTAAAGGCCTCATTTGCCTTGAGTATCAGATCCTCCATCTGAGAATCCGGTATGGGAGGCTCATTGACCTCTGGAACCTGCGGAGCGGTATCTTCAATCTTCATGTCAAAAATATTTTGAAGCGCCTTATCCAGTGTCTCCTCCATGACAATCTTTTCCCCGTAGCCTAAAACAACCCTTTTCATTTCAGGTATGCTGTTGGTGCCGGTAGACCTTATATAAACCGGCATAACGTATATCAAGGATTCTTCAATGGGAACTATAATTACATTCCCCTGCAGCACGCTGGAGCCCTGCTGATCCCAAAGAGCCAATTCCTTTGATATGGTGGAATCCTGATTGACTCTGGCTTTAAACTGCATAGGCCCATAGGTCATCTTCTGCTTGGGAAATTTATATAATATGAGCTTTCCGTAATGCTCTCCCTCCGACCTTGCTCCCAGCCAAGCCACCATATTATCCTTGCCTGATGGCGTAAAAGGTGTCATCAATATGAATTCTTCCTTTTCTTCCTCCGGAAGCTTCATGTTAAGATATAGGGGCTCCGCTTTTGTTTGCTGCTCCTGTACATTGCTTTCTCCCGGAATAGCCCACATATCCTCCCTGTTATAAAATACTCCTGCATTTGTCATATGGTATTTTTTATAAACTTCAGCCTGTATGCTGAATATGTCCTGGGGATACCTGAAATGCTCCTTAAAGCCCTGGGGCATTTCATTCAGGCTCTTAAAAAGCCCCGGGAATACTCTGCTGTAGGTGACGGCAAGGGGATCATTTTCATCTGCAAGGTAAAAATCTGTAGTTCCGTCATAGGCATCTATTATGACTTTAACCGAATTTCTTATGTAGTTTATACCCATATAAAGCTCTGAATAGGGAAAGCCTGAGCTAATGGTGTATGCATCAAGTATCCAGTAGAGCTTTCCTTCATTTAAAACTATATAAGGGTCCTTGTCATAGACGAGAAAGGGAGCGATTTTATTTGCCCTCTCCACCACATTTCTGTGAAGAATTATTTTGCTCTTTGAATTTATATCCTGGGACAGTAAGAAATTGAAGCTGCCCCTGTCAATCATAAATAGCAGCCTGTTCAAGCCTCCAAGGGATATGCCGGCTTTGCCCTGATACACGGCTTCAGCATTTGTATCGCCTAAGGGGTAATCCATTTCCTTTGTGATTTTGTTATTTACCACGATATAATCGTTTGTAAGCTCGCCAAAATATATTTCTGGCCTTTCAACTTGTAAATCTACAGTTGAAACAGGCGGTATATCCTTTATTATCAAATTGGGCTGGCCCTGGGCCGTAACTGTGTTAACGGGAGACATGGCAACGCCGTATCCGTGGGTATATATTAAATGCTTGTTTAGCCAGGTTATGGAGCTCTGGTCAAGCTTGCTTAAATCTATTTCCCTGGGGGCTATGAACACCTGGGTATAATCACCGTTAATTTTGTACCTGTCTATATCTATATCGTTGAATCTGTAATAATTCCTTATGCCCTGAAGCTGGTTGTAAACCTCAAGAGCCGGTGCAAAATCGTTTATTCTTATATCCTTAATGGTATTTCTGTTTTCTTCTATATCCTCAGGTGATAAATCAACTTCGGCCAGGTAATCCTTTTCCTCGATGTTATCAAGGCCGTATCCTAAACGGGTATACTTTATATTGTAATTTATGAATTGCTGTTCCTTGTCCTTTTCGTTTGGGCTGACTATAAATCGGTCCACCCCCGCCTCTAAAAGGCCTTGTATGAGGTTAGCTCCTATCATTACGCCAACGACAATTAATGTAAGCTTTAAATTTTTCTTAAAGAGCCCCAAAAACAAGGCTGCTGCGGAAATTATGCTTAAAACGGCAAGAATCCTGTTGAATAAAAGCGTCACGTGAACATCGGTATAGCTGGCGCCAAAAGCAACGCCTCTGGGAGAATACACAAGGCTGTAATTTCTTAATATATAGCTTATACCTATCATAACCAGTATGAGGCTTAATATTGCAGCAAGCTGTCTTCCCGCCAGCTCGAAAACCTCTTTTCCGAATACTAACCCTCTTCTCCTGTCAAACCTTAACATATTATTGTTAAGCTCAAACAAGCCCTGCCTTATCCCTAAAAATAAGCAAAATATAACGGTAATTATCATAAGCAATATCAATATGCCAAATACAACGCCATACAGTGCTTGGTACAGCGGCAGCCTGAATATAAAAAAGCTTACATCCTTATTAAAGATAGGATCTTTTAAATTAAAATCCGCTCCGTTTATATAGCTTAGTATTTCGTACCAGTATGTGGACGATAAGGTAAAAGAGGAAATAAGTGATAATCCAAGTGAAGCTAAGAACAGCTTGAAATTGATGGACTTGACCTGTTCCTTCGTATGTATTACCTTCATATTTTTAATGTATTCACTTTTGAGATACTGAAGATAAAGATAAATAACTCCTGCCAGAATAACAAAAATAGGAATTCCAAGTTTGAACTGGGTAAATAGGCGGGTGGTAAAAACTCCCGTGTATCCTACTTCCTTAAACCACTGAAAATCAACCAACAGACTTACTATGCCTGAAAAGAAAACAATAATAAGAAATATAATAATCCCTATGAGAAATTTTAAATTGAACAGCTTTTTCAATTTAAATCACCTGCTTTAAATTAATTTTCTTCACTCAACAGATAGCCCTTTTCCCGGAGCTTTTCCTCTATCATGTTAAGTTTTTCTTCGCTGTCTGCCTCTATTGTATGAAGATGAACCCCTTTTGTAAGAACCAATAAAGGTTCACTTACGCTCTCATTCATCCTTCTTGTGAATTCTTCGGCATCCATAATGGATGAAAGCATGAGCATTCCTTTTAATTCGCCATATACGGGGTGCTCTACTATAACATCTAAAATCCTTCCCCCCATGGCAATTATCAAATTAAGCTCATCCCCTATATCCTGTCCATGATGCTTGCAGGCTATAATCCGTTTAGCGCTCTTTTTTGAAAAGTAGTCAGGTATTATATATCCTTGGGGAGTTGCTATTATGTCTTTTCCTTCCGCCCTCAATATAGCTATATCCTGCACTACAACCTGCCTTGAAACTTTAAGTATTTTAGATAGATATGAACCGGAAAGGGACCCTAAGCCGCTGTTTAAAAGCTCAAGTATTTTGTTTCTTCTTTCAATTCCCACCATAAAATCACCCCCTATAAGTATAACATAAATTTTACCTGTAATCAGTCAGCCAATCTACCATCCAGAAGCCGTCAACCTTAACTGTGTTGAAAAATACCTCGGATCCTTTATAATAGTTACCCAGGCCGTCTCTTGTAATAAATATGATTTTAACCGCCGCCTTATTTATATCATTTTGATCTATTTTATATTCTCCTACTTCAAATTCCGCCTCCATGAGACCTTCTTTTTTAGCCTCCTGCATTTCCTTTACATATTCATGATAGGATTTTCGCCCCTTGCCTTCTTCCGCATCGGACATCAATAAATAAGCGTTTAGCCAGCTTCCCTTTTTCTCAAAGGCCATTTGCTTATTTAAAACCTCTGCCGGGTTTAGCTCCTCTCTTTGTAACATTTCTCTGACCCTTTTGATTGGCCCTCCCCATTTCTTACCTTCGATATAAAACTGTACTCTCAAAACATCGGGAAGCTGGGTTAAGGAGTTCACAACGGAGCTTATTTCAATGTCTTTCGGATTAGGCACATCAATATTTTTATAATTAAATTCACGGCTTAAATTGATATGCGCCGTATTTTTATCTATTTTAGCTGTTATCAGTCTTGTATTTTGCGGTATTGTATTTTTATACTCCATGGATTCAGGACCTGAAATCAGCTCTTCAACAACAGCCCTTGCAATATCCCTGCGGCTTTTTATACCCCTGGCTTCAGGCAAAAGGCTTTCGTCCCCTTTGAAGAAAAGGATTATGTATGTGTATTCATCCGCCCCCTCTGTCGAAGTATATGCATAAGGACCGGAATCCTTATTGCTGCTTATGGCTTTTATGCTGATAAAAATACCCGATATAACTATTATAACTGCTGAAACGAGTGCTGTTATCCTCTTCATAAAAAAACCTCCCTTATAGGCTTTTAATATTCTTTACCAAAAATACCAAGTCTATAAGGGAGTTGATTTATCCGTTGAAATAATACCCTGAACCCCATTTTGTTATTATATATGAAGGGTTTGAAGGGTCGTTTTCTATTTTTTCACGAAGCCTTCTTATGTGGACATCCACTATTCTCTTATCCCCTGTATGTTCATTGCCCCAGATTTCATCTAAAAGCTCTTCTCTGCTGTAAACCTTGTTCTTGTTGCTTGCAAGAAAAACAAGTATGCTGTATTCCTTTGACGTCAGGTCAATCTCACGGTTGCCTGCAACTATATTTCTTGACGATAAATCAATGGTTATATCCCAAAGCTTTATGACTCCTGTCTGCTGATTGCTTTCTCCTCTTGATTTGACAAGGGCTGCATTAACCTTTGATTTAAAATCAACGATATTAATGGGCTTTAATACATAATCATATATTCCCTGGTTTTTATCAACCATATCAGCATTTGATGTCAGTACAATAAAAGGTGTATTGTATTTTTCTCTCACTCTCTGATAGAAGTCATTGCTGCTTATATTTCCAATGGATTCATCCATTATAATCAAATCATATTTATTATTCTCAGCCAAGGTTTTGGCCTCATCCATATTTTCTACGGCATCAGCATTATAGCCATCCTGCTCCAGGCTGAACTTTAATCCCTTCAGTATTAAAAGTTCTTCTAATGCTATAAGTATTTTTTCCCCCAAATTTATAACCTCCTATTTAAATAGCGTTCCTGCAAATATACCTTTGTTTTCTGTTCTATCCTCTACATAATCAGGGGAGGTCATGGCAATTTTACGTCCGCTTTCCGAAGCAGTAAATATAGGATAAACAGTACCTGTTATTTCGGTTTCCTGTAAATTATTTTCTACATAATAAAGACTTCCGGAGTAAGTATATTTTGATTTGCAGTCATCCTCTTCTGCAAAAATTATATTGGTATTATCAGATAACCATACTATATTATTTATCGGTTCTGTCCTCAATTGCTTTATATTTTTATTGATAATATTATAAATCCATAAGCCCTGCTGGCTGTTTAAATCGGCTAAAATGGCCATTTTATTCTTATTAGGGGACAATATAAAACTCTGTCCGTCAGCAATAAACTCAGCATTTTTCCCTGACTTTTCGACAGTGTATATTTTATATTCATTATTTTCGTCCAAATCCGAGTACATTAACTTGTCATCTTCGTAAAATGCTACATTCCTGCAGGACCTCAATTTCAAATTCACCCTGCTGAACTTCCCCGTATGGGTGTTATATAATTCAATAAAGGGTTTTACAATATCGACGGACATTACTAAATACAGTGATTCATTGTCCCAATCATAGGAGGTAACGCCCATATCCTTGATGTTTTTTGGGGTGACTTCTTTTATAAGCTTAGTGGTTGCGCTATATGTAAACAAACTGGTTGTCCCCGGGGATAAATCCCCCATGAAGCACAACTGCTTGCCGTCCGGTGACCACTTGGCATTTCTGATATCGTTTATCTTTAATTTTGTATTTATAATTCCTTTATAGTCTTTGAGATTGCTTATCCATATTTCTTCATAAGAATTATCATCCGACTTCTTTGTATAATACAGTTCTTCTTCATCGGGTGAAAAGATAAGGGCAGTCCCTGCATCATCTATTTTTGTTACATCCCCCACCCTGTAATTTCTGACAGTTTCCAATGGGGTTTTTACTTCCTCCTTGTTCCCTGCAATCCTGGTTATCAAATCCGGCTGCATAGGGTCGGCAGGAAAGGCTATGCTTAAAAATAATATTGATATGATTATTCCAAATAATAAAGTTAACGGCTGTTTCATAAAATCCCTTCCCTGCAATAATTGCTATTATTTATATACTGGCTATAATTTATCATACCATTATGCTAATTCATACTATCGGCCTTTTTCAATATATCCATGGTATATTCATCGGCATAATTCTCTGCATGATGATATCTGACAAGCAATATGGCTTTTTCATCTGTCCTTATTTTTTCCAAAAGCTCAGCTCCAGCCTCCGGATGATTATAATATATGTCAAACATTTTTATCCTATGTGATAGTTTAACTGACAGCCTATGCGCAAATTTATCCATAAGCACTAATATAGACTTCTTCATGATTCCCGTTTTTCCTTCTATTTTTCCGATATCATGTAAAAGTGCTGATTTTATAAGTATATCCTCATCTTCTCCGCTGTAAATTTTCATAACGGTATAAGCAGTATCAACTGCATGCCGCTTTTCATGGGGAGGCAATTTGTTAAATAAATCAATCTCTTTATCATTTAAATACTTATATATAACTTCACAATCAGTTCTGCAGGCAGTTAATCCCTTAAAAAACTGCCTTATTCTGTATATCATAAAAATTCCTCTTATTCACTGATAATTTCAAATAATGCAGGGTTATAATCAACTTCCGTGATTTCGCAATCTATCTTTTTATCCTTCAAAAACACTTTCAGACCTGCGAATTTATCCGAGTAATTGGAAATACATGTCAGATGATTTTCTTCCCCTTCCAAATCAGCGCCTTCATAAAAACGGGCTTCTATATTGGCTCCGAAAAGTCCGGATTTATAGTCAGCCCCCACACTTGTGTTTTTACCGGCTGAAGGGCGGTAAATTAAATAATGTGTCGCCTTTTTCTCATTATACTCCGACTGATAGCGCAATGCATATGTTTTGGATGGATCCTCATTACAGGCCTTAATCCATTCCGTTACTTCAGGACGACCCTTATAATCCTCTATACTCAGATACGCTATGTTCATAGCCGATGTGCTTCTAAAGATGGCTAAGTTAAATATAACTAACAGCATCAAAAGAATAAGGGGAATAACGACTACAGCCAAAAGGATCTTTCCAAGAGCATTATCCTTTGTCCTGATGGGATATGCAGCACCGTCATTTTCCGGCAAAGGAGAAGCGCATCTGGGGCAAACTTTCCAGTCGGGTTCTGCAGGAAAATTGCAGTTTGGGCAGGACGCTTTAAGCCTTGTACCGCATTTTGGGCAAACCCCATACTGATCGTTAACCTGAGTTAAACAGTTTGGGCATTTTAAATCCGAATAGCTGCCTCGCACAAGAAGATATATGATAAAGCCTATAAATCCGGGGGTTAATACCACTATCAAAGTCCATAGGCCCCCATTCATGCCTCGCTGAACCGCGTCCCGGTACACATAGAAGCCTATCATCGCCGGAATGCCGGCAATAATAATCATATAGATGAGTATAGCTATAATTGAGATACTCATATCAGATCCCTCCTTTTATGATCAAAAACTATTGCAATTGCTCCGCTGCCACTTATGGCAACACAAACATAAGCAATACAGATTAATGAAAGCATGGCATTAAAAGGTCGTAAAACAATTGCTGTGAAAATCAGGCACATATGGGCTAAAATACCGGCCAGTGCCAAAACAGCTGTCTGGCGCTCTATTGTACGCCGTTCCAATTCAGCCCGAAGCATTTTTTCGCTTACAACCGGCGGATGAGTACAATCAAAATGGTATATCTGCTTCATTTTTTAATGCCTCCTTTAATAACTTTCTTGATTTGCTTAACCGTGATTTTACCGTTCCAACGGGAATATTAAGCACGAGAGCAGTTGATTTAAGGTCCATATCCCGGAAATAAAACAGGATAATGGTCATCCTGAGTTTCTCAGGCAATTGGTCAATTGCCTCATGCAATGAACTGTAATCCTCTGGCAGTACAGACAAAACACCTTCCATGACAGCTCTCTTTTCCTCATTGCTGGAAAACCTGCTTAAAATTGGGCTTTTGCCTATTCTTCTCAGTATGTTCCGATAGATATTTATACAGATCTTTGTGAGCCAGGGCTCAAATTCTCTTGTAGTGTCATATTGTGAAAAATTCTTAACAACCTTCAGCCATGTATCCTGATACAAGTCATCCGCATCGGCAGAATTGGCGCAAAGAGTCAGGCACAATCCATATAACCGCTTGCCGTGTTGGTTTATGTATTTATCAATCAATCATTGTGCCCCCTCTCATATACATATACAATTAAAAAAACCTAAAAGTTCATTTTTTTATTTTTTTATATAATCAAAGCCTTTATGCCCTTATGTCCATGAACTTTCATGAATGCCGGAAAAAGCAGAAAGCCCGAAAACGCCAATAACAGGCTCTTTCGGGCAGAAGAACAAATTATTTGTTTTGCCGGTAAAATTCCTTTAAAGACTTCTTCGTGTCCTCATCAAGATAATGCCACCTCACGCCCTGAATAGCGCCTTCCAGAGCAGAAAGCCGCATAATACAGGCTGACGGGTCATGAGCAAGGATGCGAAGCCACGCCTCACGGCTTCCAACCCGTTTCAGTTCATCAATTGTCGTAATTCCCACATCAGAAAGCTGGGCTTCCAGCTTTGCAGCTATATTTGGCAATGTGGATAATTCACCCATTTAATTCTTCCTTTCTCTAATCAGCTTTTATGATATTAAAGATATAGTAGATTATATCACTCTTATGTGAATAATTCTACAATCCTCTCAGTTTACTGCCATCCTTTGATGGGTCAGGGACGATAATCAAATCCACGTTCCCATTGATAAGACTCTCATAGGACGGTACTGTTTTGGAAGCCTTCTGCGGAAGGCCTGGCCACCCGTTGCCGTCACCGTCCGCCGGCAAAAACATTCTTCTATATATCCCTTGCACGAGAGGAAGGGTGGAAGTCGACCCGTCGATGCGCGGATGATTTTCTTCCGTGATACCGATAGCAGCGGCGTCCTCTGACGGTGTCAGCTCTGCTGCCTGGGTGACGATTTTCTGCTCTTCCGGTATCTCAGTTAAAACTGGCGTTCCGGAATTCTCGGATTTCATATCTTTAATATATGTTCGAGCACATTTTACCATAAAAATATAAATAAACTAAGAGTAGCCATTGGTTTCCTCTTAAATCCACCGGCAAATAGAGCTTCAAAATTCCTGCCTCAATGTATACATATCAGTTATAATTATCATTAATCATTAGGACAATATATAATGACTATTTATATGTCTCATTATGCGGGATGAATGTTAGATTGAAAGATAGTTGAAAAACAGTTGACTTTAAGTAAATCTTAAGGATTTAATAAGATAAAAGTTATAAATATCCATTAACCCTTTGATATGATGTTATGGGATTTTGTAACCAAAGGAGTTGAACGAACTATGCCGGCTAATATTTTAGTTGTTGATGATGAACAATCCATTGCAGACCTGATTGAAGTATATCTTAAAAGCGAAAGTTACAATGTGCTTAAGTTCTATAACGGACGTGATGCTTTGCAGTGTATTGATGAGGAAAATATAGATTTAGCCATATTGGATGTCATGCTTCCCGATATAAATGGCTTTTCAATCTGCCAACAGATCAGAGAAAAGCATAACTTCCCCGTTATCATGCTGACTGCAAAGGATGAGGAAATTGATAAGATTACCGGCCTTACGTTAGGTGCGGATGATTATATTACAAAACCTTTCCGGCCTCTTGAAATGGTTGCAAGGGTTAAAGCCCAGTTACGAAGATTCAAAAAATATAATTCGGCTGAAGCCAGGCAGGAAGAGAACACTATAGTATTTTCAAGCCTGGTGCTAAACAAAGAAAAACATGAATGTATATTGAACGAAAAGTCCCTTTCCCTTACCCCGACAGAGTTTTCTATTTTATGGGTACTGGCGTCTAACCGGGGGCGTGTGGTCAGTTCGGAAGAATTATTTCAGGAAGTATGGGGCGATAGGTATTTTTCCAACAGCAATAATACCGTAATGGTTCATATCCGGCATTTAAGGGAAAAAATGCAGGACAGTACGGAGCATCCCAAATACATTAAAACAGTATGGGGGGTGGGTTATAAAATTGAAGATTAAAGCCTTTAGATCCGAATTCACTAATAAAATCGTCCTGCGATGCGCAAGTACGGCAATTGTTGCTACCGTGGTATATGTTGTTATTCTTGCTTTTGGGTACCTTATTGCCCATAATATAACCTGGCAGCCATCGCCCATTTACTATTTTTTAAAGACTGTCGCAGCCTATTCCACTCTATTATTTCCTTTAGCCTGGCTTGCAATGCTCCTGTTTATAATCTATATATACTGGAACAGGACGGTCGGATATATTGAGGATATTGCGGCGGCCAGTACGGCTTTAGTACAGCCTGATGACGATGATATCCGGCTGCCTGAAGAATTGCGCGAAATTGAGCATAAAATGAATCAGATCAAGAAGACCTCCCGAAAGAATGAGCGGGAGGCAAAAGAAGCGGAGCAGCGCAAAAATGACCTTGTCGTCAATCTGGCTCACGATATCCGTACCCCCCTCGCCTCGGTTGTAGGTTACCTGAGCCTGCTGGACGAAGCACCGGATATGCCTGCTGAGCAGCGTATCAAGTATACCGGTATCACCCTCCAAAAAGCCTACCGGCTGGAGCAGCTGATCAATGAATTTTTCGAAATAACCCGGTTTAACTTGAGTTCCATTGTACTTAATAAAGGCAGAATCAACCTTTCCTTTATGCTGCAGCAAATGGCTGATGAGTTTTACCCGCTGTTGTCTCCTGAGGAAAAAAAGGCCGTTGTAACTGCACCGGATGACCTCACTCTGTGGGGAGACGCCGACAAGCTTGCCCGGGTATTCAATAACATCCTGAAAAACGCCATTGCCTACAGCTATCCCGGCAGCATAATTGAAATATCCGCTTTCCGGAAAGATAAAAATGTAGTTATTCAATTCTCCAACAGTGGTGACCCAATCCCCCCGCAAATGCTGAATATGATCTTTGAGAGGTTTTTCCGTCTGGATGCCTCACGTTCTTCACAAACAGGAGGCGCAGGTCTGGGCCTGGCAATCGCCAAAGAGATTGTTAGCGCTCATGGGGGTATGATAGCAGCCCAAAGCGGCGAGAACAAAACCATATTTACGGTTGTCCTTCCAATGGAGGACAGGGATGCTGATAAAAGTCTTGAGTCTTAGGGAAAAAATAAGCTCCGCGTATACTGGTAGATAAAAAGAAATCCTTGGAGGCATTTGTATGACAGAGAATTATGATATTGTCAAATCTGATTTTAATGAAATTGCCGAGCTGGGCAGTGAACCAAAATGGAATCACAATAATTGTTACTTTTCTCATTTACTGCAGCATATACCTACAGGCACGGAAACTTGTTTGGATATCGGATGTGGAAAAGGAGATTTGTCTGCCCTATTATCCAAAAGAGTGGGGAAGGTTATTGCCGTTGACCTCGCCGACAAGATGATCGAATTTGCCCGTTCAAATAATGCCGCTGAAAATATCGAATACATATGCGGTAACGTATTGGATATGGAGTATGCTCCACTGTCCTTTGATATTATAATCTCAACAGCCACCGCTCATCATCTTCCATATGACTGGCTGCTGGAGTTTGCAAAGGATAAACTGCGCCCTGGAGGAAAGCTTATTTTACTCGATCTGGCCAAAGCCAGCTCAATAATGGATTATATGGTTTGGGGTTTTGCAGCATTTCCTAACGTAATCATGAACTTAATCAAGAACGGCAAGCTCCGCAAGGATGACCCGCACACAACGGAGGTATGGAGAAGGCATGGAAAGCACGACCGCTATATGACCCTTCACCAGATCCGTCTAGTTGCCGCACAGCATATCCCGGGTGCCGTTGTGCGCAGAAAATTATTTTGGCGTTATTCACTTATTTGGCAGAAGAATAGCTAGATACCATGGAACCAGGCTCTTCCGGACACTTTAATTTGAAATTTCATTTTATCATCAGTTATGTTATTCTATACCTATTAAATAACTTAAAGTGGTGTCGCATTCTGTCCATGCTTTAAGCAATTATATAATTAATTACGGAGGGTATAAATATGCGCGCTATTATGCTTCAAGGTACCGGCTCAGATGTGGGCAAATCGGTTCTGGCTGCGGGACTATGCAGGGTTTTCGCAAACCGGGGCTTAAGGGTCCGCCCCTTCAAGCCTCAAAACATGTCAAACAACGCAGCTCCGACGATTGACGGCGGTGAAATCGGCAGGGCTCAGGCATTACAGGCCATAGGATGCCGCGTGCCTCCCACCATTGACATGAATCCGGTTCTGTTAAAACCTAACTCAGATATCGATGCACAGATTATTGTTCATGGGCAGGTATTCGGAAGGCTTCAGGCCAAGGATTTCCATACCGGCCGTATACCTTTTTTCGATCAGGTTATGGAGTCATTTGAGCGATTGAAGGCTCAAAGCGACCTTGTAGTGGTCGAAGGCGCGGGAAGCCCGGCGGAAATAAATTTCAGGCGCGGAGACATTGCAAATATGGGATTTGCCCAACCTGCCAACGTTCCGGTAATCCTGATAGGTGATATTGACCGCGGCGGTGTTATTGCATCCGTTGTCGGCACTAAAATGGTACTGGACCCGGAAGATGCGGCTCTTATTAAGGGCTTTATAATAAATCGTTTCCGAGGAGACCTGGGGCTTTTCGATGAAGGCTATAAGACCATTGAGCGGATGACCGGCTGGAAAGGCCTGGGCGTTGTGCCCTGGATTGCCGCAGCACGCAGCCTGCCGGAAGAAGATGCGGTAGCTGCCGATATTAAAAGAAAAGCCATCGTTGTTATTGCCGTCCCCGTACTTCCCCGCATATCCAACCATGATGATTTTGACGCCCTTGAGGCGGAAGAATCAGTCCAAATTGTCCGTGTATATCCCGGCCAAGCATTACCGGGAAATGCTAACATGGTTATTTTACCCGGAAGCAAAGCTACAATAAGCGATCTTACATTTTTCCGTGAACAGGGCTGGGACCTGGACTTGCAGGCTCACATCAGACGCGGCGGTTATGTCTTAGGACTATGCGGCGGTTATCAAATGATGGGTACGGCAATTGCTGATCCCCTGGGTTTGGAAGGCGAACCCAGTGAGGTTGAAGGCCTTGGCCTCTTACCGGTACATACTATATTGACTAATGATAAACGGGTGACGGAAGTCACCGGATATAGCCTCCCCGACCGCACACCATTTAGAGGCTATGAAATTCATTGCGGACGGACGGAGCTTACTTTTGAAGCCACACCCCTTTTACAAATTTCCGGAAGCGGTGCTGACGGTGCCATTAGTTCAAATGGGCGTATTGCCGGCTGCTATGTGCACCGTATCTTTGATGATGCTAAGCAGCGTGCTCATTGGTTAGCTAAGCTTGGTGCGGCATCAGACGGCATTGACCAATCCGCAAGAGTTGATGAAGCTTTAAATGCCTTTGCGAATATTCTTGCTGAGAGCGTTGATATTGACGGCATACTTGAAATCGCCTCATCAATTTAATATAATCAGGCAAAATAAAGGCCATCTTCTAGATAAACCACTTTATCAAAAGATGGTCTTTTGCTCAATCGTCTAATTCTATAGCATCCTGAATTTCCGGCTTTTTTTATTTCCTCTGTAAAAAACAGGAGATAAGCATTATAAACAGCTTCTTCTTCTTTCGAGTGGCTTTTTGCAGTTGCTTGCTTACAGGACTCAATACTTTGTTGGAGGTAACAATCCAGAATACCAGAATCATAAACAGCGCATACGCCGCTATTTATATAAGCTGTTCCAACACGATTTGCATAGAGTGCTGCCATACCATATGCATAAGGCAATCCATTTTTTGCAATACATCAGGTGCTGATTGATTGCACACTAGCATGGCAACACTTTTCAGGACAATTTGTGTTTGACTGTTCTGTCAGCAGGGTCAATTATGTCTTTACAATAAATTGTATATGGCAACAGGGATTAAATCAGATGACTGGTTTTCTTTACACAAAATCCGTTGAAAAGGAATCTTGTTATGTGACAAGGCTAATTCCAAAAAATATAGGAATATTCCCATATCAATTGAATTATAAAATGATGCTTTGCTTTTCGGCATTATAGACTTAATCTTTGTTGCTCGATATACTTTCAATTTATTCTTTTCACAAACAATCCGCCATGGTTGAGTGTTACAAGCGCTCGGAGCATATTTTACAACATCTGCTATTACTTCCAACCCTGGCGAACCAGTCCAAATTTCCTGTGTTTCTTTTCGTGAACATTTTGTATAATCTTTTCTAAATTCGCTTGGCCGCCCTTTACCAAAAGCTATCATAATCACAAATTTCAAGTTCTCATATTCAGGTTCTTGTGTTTTTCCCATCCCGTACCAACATACGCCGATGTCCTTTGAAGCCAGATACAAATCTAATTGTTCAAATATAAAGCCAATATTTAACAAAAAATATTTTTTTCTTCACTGTAAATAAGCATGCAATACTCTCCCCGATTGGAGGTTGTTTTTTCTCTAGGTACAATCCGATATTTAGCAACTATATCATCCAAAAGGGGCTCTAAATTCTTAACCTTCTGATTTATCTCTTGCAATTCTTCGTTAGAAAGAGATAAGGTATCGTTAAATCTTCTAAATGATTTTCTTTTAACAATCATGTTATATTGTTCATCTATCATGATTGTTTTTTCTCCTTTTTAATCAGCAACATCCATGTCTGAAATTAACATACAATGCTTTAAAATAAAAAACAACTCCCTTTTTAATTTATGTTCAGGCATTTTTTACTTAAACAGGAATGTTCTTTTATAATTAAGACTTTACTAAAAGCCTAAATAAAAACCCTCGGTATAAAAATCCGAGGGTTTTTTATTAGCATTCTTATTTGGAATTCATTTATACTCCACATATTGATAGGCAATTCTGGGTGTTCCATCCTGAACATATATAATTCCGCATTTTTCAAAGCCGTATTTTTCTATCAAATGCTGCATAGTATGATTATCATTATGGGTATCTATCCTAAGGTTTGATATTCTTTCTTTGCAGAAATCCAGACACTGGCTGAAAATACCCTTCACTGCACCGTCACCGGCAATTCGGTGTATGGTTCCATATAAGTCATTATTTTTCCATGAACCTTTCTCTATATAAGAATATGTCTCATCAGGACCTATCATAAAAGCAAAAACTCCGTGTATTTTATCTCCTTCCTCATATACAAATAACTGTTTATTCATGATATCATCCTCCAGCATTTCACGCTCAGGATAAGTTTCTCCCCATTGCATCACGTTGCCGTTATCTGCCATATACTTTCTGGCAATTGCGTATATATCCATGATTTTATCTAAATCTTCGTATTTTGCAAGCCGCATCATATTTATCCCCCAATGCATATTGTGGCTTTGCCAATGCCGTTTAACCCGCATTTTTCATATGGCAGTCCTTTTCAAAATTTAGGTAAATAGATTCACCTCTATCTTGTATTCTCCAGTTACACTCTATGCAACGAAAATATATAATCGTTGTTATAGCCCATAAAACTAAAGATAATAATTTATTAAAGCCTTTATCTCTCATCTAAAAAAGTAGAGGCCTTCAAATAACCATAGTTTTTTAAACAACTACATAAAATAAAAACCATCTATCGAAAAATAACTCTATCAATAGATGGCTTAATTTGGTTGCGGGGGAGGGATTTGAACCCACGACCTTCGGGTTATGAGCCCGACGAGCTGCCAACTGCTCCACCCCGCGATGCTTAATTAGTTATATGCAATAACTGATATATTATACCTGTGAAATAAATCAGGACACCCTACATTCGGGTGCCCCCCTTATTTAATACCGGCGACGACTTACTCTTCCACCACGCTTCCATGGCAGTACCATCAGCGTACCCAGGCTTAACCTACGTGTTCGGTATGGGAACGGGTGTGACCCTGGGGCTATTGCCACCGATTATGATAAC
>NZ_LKET01000044.1 GCF_001317355.1 Oxobacter pfennigii | reverse complement strand
TTGCAGTTCAATTGATATACAACAAAGTATGAGCAAGGCTGGATGTCCATATGATAATGCACCCATGGAACGATATTTTAATACCTTGAAAAATGAATTAATATATCATCACTATTATCATAATGATGGAGAGCTTAATGAATCTGTAAATTATTTTTCATATGTTTGGTATAACCATGTAAGACCGCATTCATTTAATGAAGGATTGACACCCTTTGAAGCTAGGTATAAAAGTTTTAAATATTAGGTCAAGGTGTTACAAAAAAGCTTGACCACTGCAATCTGCTCCATTCTGGTCTTTAATGCTAATCAGTTTACCCCAGGTATCATAAGTATAACTTACAACCTGAGTACCATTCTTATTAAACAGTCCTGTTATATCTCCCTGGCCGTTTCGTATATAATAATATTCTACCCCATTTGAGTTGATGGATGCAAGTTTACCGGCACTGTCGTAGGTATAGTATATGCCCTTCCGTCGTTATACAGATACCTGTTGTATAGTAACTGTAAAATAAGAAAGTGTATATAAAAAAAGCAAAAACTATAGTAAAATATAGTTTCTGCCTTCATTTGCAGGATTCCTGAACCCCCGGGCTCCAGGGGAGATAATCTTCAAGGAATTCCGGA
>NZ_LKET01000043.1 GCF_001317355.1 Oxobacter pfennigii | reverse complement strand
GTTATCCATGCTCGCTGTTTTTCATTGATAAATGCTTCTACATAGGCATACTGGCTGTATGTCATAACACCAACGAAAATATATGCATTGATGATTTCTCCGGTATCAGGGTCGGTAATATGAGCGATATCTCCTGCCCAGTCAACCTCAACCTGTTCTCCAGGTTTACGGTTGATATGCATAGTAGCACGTCGTTTCTGCTCATCCTGTTGGATATAATAGCAGAATTGGGAATACATGAGTGCTTCTTCACCGTTTAAGCGGCAGTTCTCCATGTATTCAGTCCATAAGAGTTTTTTGCTGACACCGTTTTTTAGGAGTTCTTTATGGATGTAGCCAAAATCAGGCTTCCTTTTGATACCGATGTCCTTATCTGATTTTGGAAACATCATCCCTTCTAAAACAGTATCTGTGATATTTGCGTCAAGTGGCCAGTTAAGGTTTAATTCATTGGCGCGCCGCAAGACTTTCACAACTGTTTTTTGTGCAACACCACAGCTTAGCATGATGTTGCGTTGTGTAAATCCAAGACTATGTAGTCTAAGGATTTCTCGGTATTTGGTCATAGAAATGACCTCCTTATAATTTATTTACATCTTGAGATGTATAAATAAATTATAAAGCTTGTACTATATGCTTTCTGGTAACCAGAAAGCTGATTTCCTATATATCGGAATGTTGATTTCCAACGACCGGACAGGTGATGTAATCTGAACCGGAATATTCAGTTCTTAAGGGTGCTGTAGTATAATGTCTCCGAGTCGGCCATCCAGGATAGAACATAGTCGAATATTTTGGTGGACTCCCTGTCTCTTGAATCAAGTATTGATGTTTTTGTTACTGAACCCGAGTCATAAGTGTGTATATATTGACCGTCAGTAAAAAAGTACTCACCTTTCGCATCAAGGCTTACAATGTCTGCGGGATTGTATGCATTCATCCTGAATATCAAATTATCATTCCTTGGATCTGAATAATATAGATAATTATCAAAATAATACATGATGTTAAAGGTGCCGCTTAAAAGCTGCTTTCAAATTGCAAATAAAGAATGGATGTGCCCTGATTGTTTTCGCTTTTAAAGCATTCTCATTTCTTCATGCCTTGACTGTGAAATTTAGGGTATATTTATTTTTACCTTTATTTGTACACTTTCTGTTCTTGGTATACCTGATATAGCCTTCTTAAACGTATATAATTATATCGATTGAGCTATATGATTAGTAGACAGGAAGAAAAATCTCTGCTGATGTATTTATTGATTGTTTCCTATCTTCTTTAACATATCTAGTGAGTTGTTGATTTTGTATTAGTAAGTTTACTAATGTATAGAATATTAACAAACTTACTAATACAAAAAAACATTTCGCTTTTTAGTAAAAATAGACATCATACCTCTCCTCAAATTAATATTATTTTTATTAATTTTATAATACTGTCTTCAATAAATAAAGACAGTCCTTGTGTGAATAATGTTTCATAATTATGAAATTAAAAAGAACATATATAAAACTGTGTTCGTTGAAGTAATTATGCATGTAGTGTCGTAGGTTTTATACTAACTTAGACTGCTACATACTTATGTAAAGCTTTTTTTGAACTTCGAAAGAATCGCTCAATACATATTATCAATTGCTCTACCACGGACGCCAGCTTATTTTGATACCATTGGATTTTTAAAGGCCAATAATTTTTTACTGGTAAACTAATTGCCCTTTCACCCAACTTATCATATAATAATATTAGATATTTAGATGTTTGTCTAAATATCTAATATTCCATAGGAGGACTGCTATGGCGATTCTTAATTTACCTTTTAAGGCATTATCCGACCCGACACGGCGAAAGATAATATTGTTATTGAAGCAAAGGGATATGACTGCCGGTGAAATTGCCGACCAGTTTGATATGACAAAGCCCAGCATTTCACATCATCTTAATATTTTGAAGCAGGCGGATTTGGTGATGGATGAAAGAAAGGGGCAAAACATTTATTATTCTTTAAATACCTCAGTGTTTCAGGAGGTAGTCAATTGGTTTTTCAATGCAGTTAATAAAAATGAAGGGGGAATGGAAGATGGGAAAGATAGCTAAAACTCTGAAAAAGGACTGGATTTTACTCTTGCTCATATTGGCCGGTTTCTGCATGAGTATTTATTTTTATCCCGCTCTGCCTGACAGAGTACCCAGCCATTGGAATATACACGGTGAGATCGACGGCTATATGAACAGATTTTGGGGAGCTTTCTTGATGCCTCTTATGAATGCAGGTTTTTATTTCTTTTTTATATTTTTGCCTTATTTAGACCCTAGAAAGAACAACTACAATTATTTTTCTTCAGCCTATAGAGCTATAAGATACATGCTGCACATCTTCTTTGTTGGCATTCAGATAGTCACACTTATGGCAGCTTTGGGATATCCAATAAAGATTCAGGTAATTGTTCCTGCCGGTGTATCCCTTTTATTTATACTTTTAGGCAATGTTATGGGCAAGGTCAAGCACAACTATTTTGTAGGCATTAGAACTCCCTGGACATTATCAAATGAAGAAGTATGGAGAAAAACTCACCGCCTTGCCGGACCCTTGTGGGTAGCAGGGGGAATACTCTGCCTCATACTTTCCTTTTTAAATTCAAGAATAACAAGCATGCTGTTTTTTTTAGTAATTGTTATCATTGCAGCTGTTCCTACAGTATACTCATATATTCTGTTCCGTAACGATATGAACGGTAAATAGTTACCGTAAGAAAGAGGGTTTGGGATGTATAAAACCTTTAGGATAAATATAAGTCAAGGAAATTTAATATTGGATTGTTCAGCCATTAGAACTTCGGATGGAATAATAATTTATATTGGCGGGGGGGAAAAGGCTCATATAGGCTCAACTGTCATAAGCCAGCCAAGATTAAGTTTGACAGGGAATGGCAATGTGAGCTGCACAACATCGGTTATAAATATTTTAGGCCACAAGGATGATGCAATTGCAGTTCCCGTATCCGAGGCAATATGCAGGCACTTCAATGAGACAACTGTTGTAACTGCAGGTGTCCATATTGATAATGCCGGCCCTTCTGATATTGAGAAATTCATTAGAATGAGGGATGAAATTATTTTAAAAATTATAAAGGCAATTGAAAGCGATAAAATAAAATAAGAGCAAAATTAAGAGGACATATAGTCCTCTTAATTTATGAGCATTCTTAGCTTTTCAATCCTTCTGTCTTCCATTTTTTCTATTTTAAATTTGATATTTTCGTATTCCACCATCTGGTCTTCTTCCTCGCTTGGGATGCTTCCAAGCAAGTCTACCACAAAACCTCCTATGGTTTCAAAATTATCCGAAGGCAGTTTTAACTGGAACCTTTCATTAATATCATCGATGGATATCAGTCCGTCTATTAAATAAGTGTTTTTATCTATTTCCGTGATGCTTTCCTGGCTTTCATCGTGCTCATCAAATATATTGCCCATAACCTCTTCAACCAGGTCTTCTATGGTAACTATTCCCGCAAAACCGCCGTATTCATCTATTAGTATAGCCATGTGGTTTTTGGTTGCCTGAAGCTCTTTAAACAAAGCGTCGATATTTTTTGTCTCGGGCACAAAATATGCCGGACGCAGCAGCTTTCTTATATCTGAATTGTCCATTTTGCCCTTCATAAAATGCTTGAACAGGTCTTTCATATATAATATACCTATGATGTTATCCATATCATTTTCAAAAATAGGTATTCTTGAGTACTGTTCTTCAATAATCGAATCGATAATGTCCTTAATAGGAGCATTGATATCTATTGTAAAGACGCCGGTCCTCGGAGTCATTATTTCCCTTGCCAGTGTATCGTCAAATTCAAATATGCCATCTAACATTTCCTTTTCTGTTTCATTTATTACGCCTGTTTCCTCACCGACACTTATCATCATCCTTATTTCTTCTTCAGAAACCTTTTCCTCCAAATCATTGGAGTGGATATTGAACATGCGCACCAAAAGATTTGTGGAGGCTGTAAGAAGCTTTATAAAAGGGCGTGCCATAATAGATACAAACATAATAGGCCTTACAACTGCCATAGCAATTTTTTCAGAATATTGAAGAGCTAATCTTTTAGGGAACAATTCACCCAATACGAGGGTTATATATGAAAGCAGCAATGTAACTGCCACAATTGAAATCTGTTCACCTGCAGGTATATTAAACTTACTGATAAATTCTGAAAGATATTCGGATATACTGGTGGCGGCAGAAGCACTGGCAAGAAATCCGGCCAGGGTTATACCTACTTGAATTGTAGCCAAAAAACTGCTTGGCTCATTTAAAAGCTTCAATAGATATTCAGCTTTAGTATTTCCTTCGTTTGCAAGAATTATTATCTTCGTCTTGTTGGAAGATACTATAGCCATTTCAGATGCGGCGAAAAAAGCGTTCAGCAATATGAGAATGAATATTATCGCTAACTCCAATATAATTCGACTGCCAGGACCTATGTCCATTCAGTAATTCCCCCTTTAAAAATTAACACGTTGAACATAGTATATCATACAACTTAAAGCCGAACAAATTCACAGGCAACATGATAGACTTAAAAAAACAACTTATGTTAAGATAATGAGTTGTAACATAGGTAAATAATTTCCTAAGGGGAATAAAACTTAAATTTGGTGGATTTTAAGGGTAATATTTTTTATATTCTCTTGAAAAATTACTTATTCTTAACGTTTGTTTTGGTATTTTTATTTAATTGGCAGCAATCCAATCTGCCGTTTCCAAAGCTTTTTTCGTTTTCCTTTGCCAGCCTTTCAATAAATTCATTATATCTTTTTTTAATGCTGCCCAATAATGTCTTCATCTTAATACCTCCTATATATTACATTACTATGCAGTGAAATACTGTATGTCAAAGCTCATTTTTTATATTATACCAATAAGCCATGAAGATATTATGGAGAAATGTAATATAAATGACAAAATTTATTTTAAAATAAAATAGTTTGATTATTGACTATTTGACTATTAATAGTTATAATTCTAACTATATGTTGTTTGGGAGGTAACGAAATGGCTACCACAGAAAAAAAGATTGGGGAACTGGTAAGCATGCTGCCTATGTTTACTGAAACTCTGATGTCCGGATTTGAAAGAAGAGCCTCCGCTAAATTAAATTTCAACGAAGAAAGGACGCTGATGTTTCTTTACAGAAATGAAGGAATGCCCATGACAGACTACTGCAAAAAAGTAGGTCTTTTAAAGGGCTCTTTTACGGCAGTTGCTGATCGCCTTGAGAAAAAAGGCTTGATTAAAAGGATAACAGTATGCAATGACAGGCGAAAAAACGCATTGGTACTTACTTCTGAAGGTAAAAGCATAGCGAAGGAAATCGAATCTCTTTACAATGAGCACATAGAAAAAAAAGCAGGCCAATTGGGGGAAGAGGATGTACTTAGCCTTAAAAATGCTTTACAAACTGTAATATCATTTATTGAAAAAATAAAGTAATGAAAGGAATGACTACATTTGACTGAGTCAAGAAAAATTGATGCAAAGCAAGACAGAACCTATATTTTGGGTTCAATGCCTGTTAGCAAAGCTATATGGACTTTAGCAATACCCACCATGGTAGCTATGTTAATCCAGGTTGTATATAACATGACAGATACCTTTTTTATAGGTAAATTAAATAATCCGAACATGGTTGCCGCCATAGCATTATCAATGCCCATTTTTATGATTTCTCAGGCCTTCGGAAATATATTTGCCATAGGCGGAGCTTCATTTATATCAAGGATGCTGGGGAAAGGCGACAGGGAAAGAGCCAGTGAAGCAGGTTCCATTGCTTTCTGGTCAGCTTTAGGTGTAAGCACGCTGGTATCTCTTATAGCTTTTATATTTGCAGAACCTATATTGATATTTTGCGGAGCCAGCCCCAATACTCTCCAGTTCGGAAAGGATTATTTGATATATATGCTATTGGGAAGCCCCTTCATAGGAATGCAGATGGCCTTATCGGGACTTTTAAGGTCGGAAGGTGCTACAAAGGTATCAATGAATGGTATGGTAATCGGTTCTATATTGAATATTATTTTAGACCCAATATTCATTTTAGGCATGGATTTAGGGGTAGCCGGTGCGGCTTTGGCTACTGTTATAGGTAACGTATTCGGTTTCGCATACAATGTATCCTTCTATGTAAGGAAAAAAGGAATTATATCTATTTCTCCCAAAAATTTCGGTTTCAAAAAGGATATATATGCTGAAATTTTTAAAATCGGAATACCTGCATCTGTCGGTATGATACTGATGAGCTTGGGCTTTGGAGTATCCAATGCTTTTGCAGCCGGCTTCGGTGATAACGTGGTTGCTGCCAATGGAGTTGTCATGAGGGTCACCAATATTACTGTAATGCTTACCATGGGATTGGCCCAGGGCTGTCAGCCTCTTTTAGGCTTCAGCTACGGTGCTAAAAACTTTAAGCGTCTTGTCGATACAATAAAAAATGCCATTACCATCGGTACTGTAATGAATGTAGCATTTGCAATCATATTCTATATATTTGCCGATAAATGGATTAGCGTATTTATAAACGATGCAGATGTTATAAATTTAGGCGCAAGGATAATAAAGTCAAGAGCAATAGTAAATCCCATTATAGCCACACAGATGGTTTTAATGACATCCTTCCAGGCATTGGGCAAATCAGTGCAGTCCCTTATTATATCCCTGGGAAGGCAAGGCTTGTTCTTTATACCTGCAATAGTAATATTCAGCAATGTATGGGGATTAGACGGATTTATATATGCACTGCCTGTAGCGGATTTGCTTACAACAACGCTTTCAGTTATACTTTTTCTCTTCATGAGAAAATCTCTTCATGATACCTCAAGTGAAATGAAGGAAAGAGTTGTAGCATAGTTCAACAGATAATAAGGAGCCGATGTTTACCCCGGCTCCTTTATTATTAATACTTTAATATATAATCATCAAAGCTTGCTGCAATTTTTTCCTTAGGCGGCAAAATCAGAACCTCTTCATAATTAAGCTCACCATTTAATATATTCCTGAGTAAATTCGGGCTTCCCTTAACCTCTTTATATTCCCAGTTGAAATACTTTGCGCTTATCTTTGTAACCCCTCTGTAATACTCCTCATTTCCTAAAATACCCCAGTTTACAAGGACGGCACTGTTATATTCCTTTACAAAGCTGTGCTCCAATTCCATGAGATAGGCAGCCTTTTCACTGCCATATTTCTTTTCATATCTTTTGTATAAAGCATCGAATCTTTCAGCTCCCGGCTGAAATCCCCTTTCTATCCACCCGGGAGAATACATAAAGCCTCTGGCATTTTCCTCATGATATTTTTTAAAGCCTTCTTTTGAGCCAATTAAAAGGGTGCCGCAATCATGAGCCCTTGGTATTACTAACGGAACCTTGCTGCTTGATAAGCCAATGGTTCCGTTTCCGCACAAGCCATACATAAGTATTATATAATCATAATCCTCCGGCCTGTCTGGATGACTGTAGGGAAAACCCTTATTTGCCTCATCTATTTCTTTTTGAAGTATTTCCGCCATTTTATTTGGTTTGCTGTGGAGCCCCTGATGCATAAAAGTCACATCTACAAAGCATTTTGACTGGCTGCTTAAATAAGATATCTCCCTGTTTAATACATCACATGCTATAACCTTTAGCTTAATCATTTTTATTCCCCCTTTGACATCATTATAGCCTATTTGGATTTTAAAAAATATTAATATAACAATAAATATACCGGCTGATCCGGTATTAGAATATCATATTACTTATAGATACTTTTTAATATGTTTTGTATCATATAATTGTATATATTGCATTTTATACTAAAGCTTGGGAGGGTTATCATGGATCAGAAATATAGTATTAGCAGGGCCGCGAAAATCCTTGGGCTTTCAAGTGAGATGCTAAGATATTATGAGAGACAAGGTATTATAGCCCCGGAACGGGCAAGCAACGGCTATAGGTATTTTTCATTTAAAGACATAAATATGCTGATGGGAGCCAGAAGATATCAGGGAATGGGTTTTTCCGTAGAAGAAGTCGGAGTACTGATAAACTTCGCATCTTTTAATGATATTCAACAGAATTTAAATGAGATGGAAAAGAAGATTACAAAAGAAATCCGGTGGAAGCAGCTGATTCTTGAAGCTGTAAAAAAGCAACAGAATGGATATGAAAAATTAAAATGCCTTCATAATAAATATATTATAAAAACCAATCCTGCCGTCTATCGAATTCATACTCAATATAATGAGCTTTTTTCCATTAGCCAAACTACATTATCCCGTTGACAAATGGATTTCATTGATGCCTGTAGTTCAAATTTCTCCTGAGTTTACAATTGATTCCGTATATAATAATCTTGATGATTATAATTTTGGACTTATGATTGACCAATCTTTAGCAGAAGAATTAGAGCTTACAGACACGCCCGGAATAAAGTTAATTCCATCACAAACATGTCTTACAACAGTTATAAGCAGTGAAGGAGCAGGGCATATAATGGCCAGCATGCTTCATGACGCTGTTAATTATATGGAAGACAACGGTATGAAAATGTGCGGAAATGCATGGGGCAGTACCATTGGTTCCTACTCGGAAGGCAATATTCATAAAAGATATCATGAAATTTACATACCAATAGAATTTATAAGATAGTTTCATTGATAAAAAAATAACCTTTTTATTGACTTTACAACAATTATAAAGTTTATTATGGTCTTAGATCCTGGATCATAATAAATGAAAGGTGGAGGAAATCAAATGAAACTATTTATAAAAGGTCTTGCATTTATCCTGTCAATAGTTATGGTAGCGTCAGCTATGACAGGATGCAAGCCCTCATCAGGAAATCCAACAGGAGGCCAGCCGGCAAATGCGGTGTATAAAGCCGGTACATACGATGCATCGGCGGCGGGAAAAATTGGCGATATTTCTCTATCAGTTACTTTTTCGGAAAGCAGAATTGAAAGAATTGATATTGTAGATCACCAGGAAACCCCCGGTATATCTGACCCTGCATTAGAACGCATTCCCAAAGCTATTATCGATAATCAGTCTCTTGCAGTCGACGCTGTGGCAGGAGCAACAATAACAAGCAACGCAATATTGACAGCCGTTGAAAGCGCTGTTGTTAAGGCCGGCGGCAACGTCGATGCCCTTAAAGTTAAAAAGGCAGCAGATAAAAAAGCCGAAAATATTGAAAAGACCGCTGATGTTATTATTATCGGCGGCGGCGGAGCCGGTATTTCTGCAGCAGCTTCTGCAGCAGAAAATGGAGCTACCGTTATACTTATTGAAAAATCGGCTTCTCTTGGCGGCAATACCCTTGTTTCAGGTTTTGCATGGAACGCAGTTGACCCCGAGATACAGGGGAAAATAGATACAATGCCAGGCCAGCTCGATACTTTAAAAAGCATATTAAAATTGGATGAAAAAGAGTTTGGTAAATTCTCGAATACATTGGTTACTCTTAAAGGCCAAATCAACAATTATCTTGCCGGAGACACTTCAAAAATGTTTGACTCCGTTGAATTCCATATGATTCAGGCATACATGGGGGGGTAAACGCCAAGATAAGGATGGCAACTGGGTAGAAGGAGACTTTGACCTTCTAAAGACTTTGGTCACCAACAGTCTTCCTACATATAAATGGGTGCAAAGACTGGGAGGCAAGTTTTCGGATACATTGACCGCGCCCGTAGGAGCAATGTGGACAAGAGGACATAATCCTGTCGATAAAAAAGGCATTTTTGATGTATTATCCAACTACGTAGTAAATACGGTGAATAACGGCAGCGAAATAATGATGGAAACAAAGGCCGAGAAGTTAATTGTTGAAAACGGAAAAGCAGTGGGTGTCAAAGCTTCCAAAACCGACGGGACAGAGGTTGTTTTACATGCTAAAAAGGGAGTGATTCTAGCCACCGGAGGATTTGGAGCAAATCCTCAGCTTTGTGCGGAATACAATACCTACTGGCCTTCAATTCCTGATGACATAAAGACCACCAATGCTTCCACGAGTACAGGAGACGGCATTATAATGAGCAAAGAAATAGGTGCCAATCTTGTAGGTATGGGATTTACACAGCTTATGCCTACTGCAAATGAAAAAACAGGCTCATTGACGGACGCACTGTTGGTTGCTCCTCAAAACTATATTTTTGTCAATAAAGAAGGAAAGCGTTTTGTCAATGAATATGCCGAACGCGATGTTCTTTCATGGGCAGCTTTAAGTCAGCCGGATGGAGTATTTTATACAATTGCCGATAAGGATATGGCTTTATCAGCTCAAAACCGCCCAACCCAGGAAATGATTGATAAGATGGTGGAAGATAAGCTTATATACAGGGCAGACACCCTGGAGGGATTGGCAGATATTATAGGCTGTGACCGTGCTACTTTTGTTAATAAAATCAATAAATATAATTCATATGTAAAGAGCGGCACAGACCCTGAATTCAATAAAAACGTATTTCAGATGGAAGTCAAGAACGCTCCGTTTTACGCTTGCCCTGCCAAACCTGCCATCCATCATACAATGGGCGGAGTACAGATTAATACAAACGGCCAGGTAATCGACGCTAAAGGCAATGTTATACAAGGGCTGTATGCGGCAGGTGAAGTGACCGGCGGCATACATGCAGGCAATCGCCTTGGCGGAAATGCAATTGCAGATATATTTGTTTTTGGACGCATTGCAGGCAAAAATGCAGCATTAAATAAATAAATTTAAATTCAGAACAGCAAAGAAAAGAGGGAGTATCGCTATTAAGTTTGCGGCACTCCCTCTTTAACTGTAATTAAATTAATTCCTTGGCTTTTATTGCTGCGCCGCCTGCATCACGGGCATATGCATCTGCACCGATGGATGCTGCAAATTCCGGAGTTATGGGAGCTCCGCCTACAAGGACTTTAAAGCCTGTTTTGCCGCTTGCTTTAATGGATTCCACTGTTTCTTTCATTGCCGGCATAGTTGTTGTTAAGAGGCCTGATAAAGCCACTACTTTAACATCAGAATTGGCTTCAATGGTTTCCAAGAATTTTGCTGTGGGAACGTCAACTCCCAAATCGATAACATCAAAGCCTGCGCTTTCAATCATAAGGGCAACAAGGTTTTTACCTATATCATGGAGGTCACCGGCAACTGTGCCGATTATGCATTTTCCTAATGATACTGAGCCTGCACCTGCAAGTGCGGGTTTAAGTACATCCACGCCTTTTTGCATTGCTTTTCCGGCTACAAGCATTTCCGGAACAAAGATTTCTCCTGCAGAAAATTTATCGCCTACCACTCCCATAGCTTCAACCATGGCTGCGAGTATCTCGGTAGCTGCATTGCCCTCGTCCAGTGCTTCCTGAACCTTACCCGGAACAAGTTTGGTTTTCCCTGCTGCAACAAGATCTTTTACTTCCTGAATTTTTGACATTTTATTTTCCTCCTTTAAAATATTTTAAATTTGGGCCTATAATTTACGTCAATACTTTAAAACATTACAGAACTCATTCTGTCTATTTCTTTGCTTACTGCTTTATATACATCGGTAGCCCCCGGGCCGCCTCCGCACATACTTGGTATGTAGTAAAGCTTTCCGCAGCTTGTGCACATCTCTTCAACCTCTCTTGCCACAAGCTCGTTAGTCCAGTCAAGCACGTCAACTATTCCGTTGTTTATGCCCCCCATAAAGGAGATTTGACCGCCGTATTTTTTTACCAGCTCAGGCAGGTTGTTTGATTTTAATCCCCCCTGCCATATGTCAATTCCCATCTCAATCATATAAGGGACAAGGTTGGCGGCATAGGAATCGCTATGGTGTACTATAAGTTCCACACCGTGGGATTTATAATATCCGTATAATCTTTTAAATGCGGGCACTATGAATTCTTCAAACATTTCAGGGGACATGAAGGAGTTAATCTGGCTTCCCCAGTCATCATGATGGAGTATGGCTTCAGGTTTTAGGTGCTTGCAGACAAGTTCAGCATATTTTATCTTCCAGTCGGTTATGTAATCAATCAGCTCATGCATCGCTTCCGGCTCTTCATAGAAGTTTAATAGTGTAGTATCTATGCCCATGAGGTAATGGGCCTGTTCGAATATTCCCGGTGCAATGAAGAAAGTCAGAAATTGTTCATTGCGGTCGATTTGCGAGGCCTGAGCCTTAACATCATCCCAGGCACTGTCCGGGACATCTAAGCTTGGGGCATGTACTACTTCTTTCCACCTTGTAATATCCTTTACAACTTTATGCTCATAATCGTGTACCGGGAAAGGTCCGGGTACATTTGCCGGCCAAGTGGTTGTAACTCCCCAGGAATCCACTGCATCAGGGCCGCCTCTTTCAGCTCTGGTACGCAATTTACATGGATCACCCATCACGCCTCCGAAGGCTTCCCACTGGTTGACGAACCTGTCAGGCTTCCCCCCTCTTATAGTCTCCAAAAGATTTTGCCTTTTGGTTAACATTAAACCTACCTCCTTTTATATGCTTATCATAAGGTTTTAACCTTTTAATTCAGCTTATCCAGAGCTTTTTTCAATATACTTTTTAGCTTATCCGGCTCAACATTAAATACTATTGCTACGCCTTCAACATTTGCGTATTCACCTTTTATATGCTTGATGCTTGATTCCTCATCTGTGATTGAAATCATACAGCTGTCTCCCTCAGAAACAAGGTAAGCTTTTATATGGCCTATTATTCCGGATATTTTATTAATCTCTGAAGCGACTTCCTTTATGCAGTCATCCAATATTTTGACTGCTTCGTCATAAGGCTTATCAATTTTTATTTTATATGAGCCTACAACGGACATCTCATGTGTAGAAACGCTTATAGTTTCTTCTTCAAGACTTAAGCAGTCACAAGTACAATCATGGTCGTGGTGTTCATGATCGTGATTGTGACCATGATCATGGTCGTGATAATGATCATGGGAATGATCATGAATGTGTTTTTCTTCCATTTATACCGCTCCCTTTTCAACCTGACCTAAAACTTGGGTCAGAATATTACTATCTATAGGTTCAATGGCACTTACATGGAAAAATTGTGCCGTATTGTTAAAGGTTTTTACTGATTCATCCACTTCTATTAGTGTATCCGAGTCAATTGCATCCACTTTATTTATGAGTATTACGTCAGCATTTTTAAGCTGGTCTTTTAAAAGAAGCTCCATGGGCTTTAAAAGGCGCTTCCATCTCTTTGCATCGGTGACGCAGCAAATCCTGCAGTCTATATCCTTTATGGATTCCTCAAGGATTTCCTTGATGTTATTGGGGTATGCAACCCCTGTAGACTCCATTATTATATAGTCAGGATTCATATTTTTCATAATATCCAGCACATTTAAAACCAGCTCGCCGGATATAGTGCAGCATACACAGCCGGAAAACATTCCTTCTACTTTATAGCCTATTTTGCTTAAGATTTTATCGTCTATACCCACTTCGCCGATTTCATTTTCTATTATTACAACTTTATAAGGCTTGTCAGGGTTTTCACCTGCCATAAATTTTGCCAGCTGAATAACAACGCTGGTTTTACCCGACCCTAAAAAACCGCCCATTATGAGGATTTTCATTTTCTCCGCTCCTTTTATTTTTATAAATATATCAATCTCACTTCGGGGATTCATTATTATATATTTGTTTGGAAATTACATTATTACTATATAAGGCTGAATAAATAATTTTCTTTGAAGTGCAAATAACGCAGGAAGGATTTGTCATATAATCTACAATTATATTCTACACATAATTCCTATATCCTTCCAGTATTATTTATACAGTTTTTATGATAAGCGCTATATTTCATAATCAGCTGATATTCTCTTATCCCTCACCTTGTTTACAAACTCTCCTGCTTTTATGTGCTCCGGATGGGCCTGGTATACATTTAAATCTTCAATTGTTTCGAACTCGGAATATAAGGCAATATCAAAAGCGCTTTCCGATTCACTGAAATTTATTCCTACTTCGATGAATTTTATCTCTTTTATTTTATCTTTAAGCCCTTCCAAGCTCATTTTTACTATCTCTGCATTTTCTTTTTTGCTTCTGCCTTCGGCAAAATCCTTAAGGGTCCACATTACTATATGTTTAATCACTTTTTCCTCCCAAATTATGTAATATTAATAATTATATCTTTATCATATCATTTTCGTGCGAAATCTTGTATAATTTATATGTGGTTTTTATAGTTCATTATTTGAACTATGAAAACCGCTTTACAAAGGCAATTTAAAAGCAGACAAAATGTTTGCATAAAAAAGGGGGATTACTTATGTCAAATGATACTTTTAACATCCAAGCTTATCTCGAGAGAATAAATTATGAAGGAAAGACCGATGTTTCCTATGAAACCTTGTATGGTATTCACTTAGCCCATACTTTCAATGTTCCCTTCGAAAACTTAGACGTGTATTTAAGAAGGCCTATTCCATTAGACAAGGAATCCTTATTTAAAAAGATAGTTTTAAATAAGAGAGGCGGATACTGTTTTGAAATGAACGGCTTGTTTTCCTTTGTTCTCCAGGACTTAGGCTTTAAGGTGTCAAATCTTTTGGCAAGAGGCACAAGGGATGGCATAACTTATTCTCCTAAAACCCATCAGGTGCTTATGGTGGAACTTGACGGCAAAAGATATCTGGCAGACGTAGGATACGGCAATGACGGCATAGAAGCGCCTGTTTTAATGGAGCCTAATTTGGAACAAAAGCATTTCCATAATACTTACCGCATTTTGGAAGACCCCAAGGTAGGTTATATATTGCAGCGTAAGGTGGATGATGGCTTCCGTATTATGTATGCTTTCACATTGGAAGAATGCTCCCCCATGGATTATGTCATGTCCAACCATTATACAGCAACTTATCCCGAATCCCTTTTCATCAAAATAAGGCTGTGCACCATGCCTTCAAAGGAAGGCCGCATCACTTTAACGGACGGTAATCTTAAAGTCATAAAGGACGGCACAATTACTGAAACAAAATTGTCCGGTGATGAAAAAGAATTCAACGAATTATTAAAAAAATACTTCAAGCTTGATATGGAAACAGTATAAAAAATAAGGCTGTTGCATTATGAACACTCAATTCGCTATGTTCAAGTTCTGCAAGTTCTAAGGCTCCCTGCCTTGAAAATACAAGAATTTTGATAACTCGCTATCGTTCAGACAATCTAAAATTCTAAGTATTTTCTTCGGCAGCGTCACCAAGAACTTGTTCAGAACTCTCACAATGCTCATTTACGTTGTTCAAAATGCAACAGCTTCTTTATTTTTTTATTTTAAAGAACGGTTTATTGCACATAAAACCCCTTTTATGGATGCTATGTTTATATTGCTTTCTATACCCACCCCAAATACATGGCCGCCATCAGGCCTTTTAAGCTCGATATATGCTACAGCTTTGGCATTTGAACCGGTTGATATGGCATGCTCGTGATAGGATATGAATTCATACCCTTCTATTCCCACCTTGTTCAATGCATTAAAGAAAGCATCGATAGGCCCGTTTCCTTCCCCTTCTATGTTCAATTCTTCATCACTTTTTCTGATGCTTCCTTCAAAGTGAACAAAGGAATTTCCGTTTTGACCGCCTTCTTCGATTTTATGCCTTCTCAATGAAAAAGGTCCTGTTATCTTTAAGTATTCATCGTTGAATAAATCCATTATATCCTGGGCTGATAATTCCTTGCCTGTCCGGTCAGCCTCAGCTTTGACAATATTTCCGAACTCAGGATGCATAGCTTTTGGCAGATTGTAGCCAAAGTTCTGTTGCATTATGAATGCGGCACCGCCCTTTCCCGACTGGCTGTTTATTCTTATGACCGGGTCGTACTGACGGCCTATGTCTGATGGATCTATGGGAAGATAAGGCACTTCCCAGTATTCGGTTCCGCTATCTTTCATATATTCAAAGCCTTTGTTAATAGCATCCTGGTGAGAACCTGAAAATGCCGTGAATACCAATTCCCCGCCATAGGGCTGGCGTTCGTGAACCTTCATCTTAGTACAGGCCTCATAAACCTCCTTTATATGGTTTATATCGCTGAAATCAAGCCTGGGATCAACACCCTGGGTATACATATTAAGACCTAATGTTATTATATCCACGTTTCCCGTCCGCTCGCCGTTTCCGAAAATGGTTCCTTCAATTCTGTCTGCCCCTGCCATCAATGCAAACTCCGCATCGGCAATACCGGTACCCCTGTCGTTATGTGGATGGATGCTTATGATTGCCGCCTCCCTGTTGGGCAGATTACGGCAGACATACTCCACCTGGTCCGCAAAATGATTGGATGAGCTTACTTGAACTGTTGAGGGAAGGTTTATAATTATTTTATTGTCTTTAGTGGCGCCTATTGCTTCCATGACCTTGGCACAAATTTTTACCGAATTTTCAACCTCGGTGCCGGAAAAGCTCTCGGGTGAATATTCAAAGCGGATGCTGGTACCCTTATCGGCCTTGGCTGCCAGCTGCCTTATTAGCCTTGCTCCCTTTACAGCTATATCTATTATGCCGTCCATATCCTTTTTAAACACAACTTTCCGCTGAAGGGCGGAAGTGGAATTATAAAAATGCACAATGACATTTTTAGCTCCCCTTATGGCTTCAAAGGTTTTTTCAATGAGGTGCTCCCTGGCCTGCACCAGGACCTGTATCGTTACATCATCAGGGATTAAATTCTGATCAATTAAAGTCCTTAATATTTCGTACTCTGTTTCAGAAGCTGATGGGAAACCTACTTCTATCTCTTTAAAACCCATATCTACAAGGAGCTTGAAAAAAGTCACCTTTTCCTGAAGATTCATAGGTTCTACAAGGGCCTGATTGCCGTCGCGCAAATCCACGCTGCACCATATGGGTGCACGGTCAATTGCCTTATCCGGCCATTGCCTGTCTTTAAGATTAATAGGTACAAACGGAATGTATTTTTCAAATGCTGCTTTCATAATTCTTACTCCTCTCCATTCATACAAAAATAAAAATCCCCGCCCCAATATAAGGGGCGAGGATAATATAATCCACGCGGTACCACCCAAATTCAGCCGTAAATACGGCTCTTTGTAACCTCCAACAAGGCCTAGCTATTAACGCTGCTAAACGTCCTGACCTAATAAAAATATTTTCGGCCAGGCGACTCTGGGACGAGTTATTTACATAGGGTACGGCACCGGTTTTCACCAAACACCGGCTCTCTTTTGCTCGTGCACATATGTTTTATTCCCTTCACAGTCTTTAGGGGTAACTTACCAATATTTATTTTCATTATTATAAGACAATAATATTGCCTTGTCAATTGTAAAAACTATTTTTCTTTATTTTAAAAATTATGATAGTAATCATAAAAAATATTGATTATAATCATCATAATACTAAAGGTAAGGGAGGTATTAATAATGCTGAGTTATGTTGTAGCTGTTTCTCGAAACAATGTAATAGGAAAAAACAATAGTTTGGCCTGGCGACTGCCGGATGACGTTAAATTTTTTAGGGAGAAGACTTTGAGTGAGACAAAAACCATGATAATGGGCAGAAAAACCTTTGAATCTTTGCCCAAAGTCCTTCCCGGAAGAAAGCACATAGTTTATACCCGCGATAAAAATTATAAAATAGATGACCCGAATGTTGAAATCATACACACCATAGATGAAATACTGCCTTATGCAAAGTCCGATCAAGAATATTTTGTCATAGGCGGAGGAGAAATATTCAAAATGCTTTTCCCCTATACCCAAAGGATGTATTTAACTGAAATACATGAGAATTTTGAAGGCGACACATTTTTCCCCGACTATGATAAATCACAATGGAAGGTTACAGAAAAAAAGGAAGGCACCATTGACGAGAAAAATATTTATCCTCATACTTATTTGACCCTTGAAAGGGTATAAAATATATATTCTTATTTTATCCATAAAGCTCCGGAAAACTTTTCGGAGCTTTATTTTTTATGTATAAAGCAAATTCCGCTGCAAATAATAAATTATAATTGCGGAGGTGAAATATAATGGCGCAAATATTGCTTTGGATTACATTCTTACCACCCTGGCTTTTAATACTGCCATTGGATAAAAAACGCGTCAGACGCTTTTTATCTGTTGCATTTTTTACTTTGCTTTTAACCTCAATTAACTGGCAAATTGGTGAGGTAGTAAATTGGTGGGAAGTACCTAATAATTTGTTCTTTCTTACAAATATCTCGGCCTTTAACTACGGGTTTCTCCCCGTTGTAACCATTTATGTGTTTTATTTTACCTATCCTAACCCCTGGCTATTTTTCGGGGCTAATATAATTATAGATGCAATACAGGCATTTATAATAAATCCTTTTATTTTTCAGAAACTGGGACTTATAAAAATGATTAATATGAACAATTTTGAAGCATTTCTTCTAACTATTATGCTGGTTCCAATTATTTATTTCTATCAAAGATGGTACGATAAAGAATAATAAAGCTGAATATCATACTTAGCGCATATCTTTTCTAAAATATCTCCCATATATGTACCTTTCTAATAAGGATCTTTATGGAAACCCAAATTTCCTTTATTGCTTCCTGGGATTTTTTTATTTTTCCATGAACTGTTATATATTACAATGCATTTAACCGTCATTTAGCCGGTCCTTTGTTGAAGTGAGCATTTTTTATATCATTCAGTTATATATTGCCCTTCATTTAGCCTGCCTTTTTATGTCTTAATTTTAATGCTTCACTAAAATTTTATAAAAATATTTGAATTGAGTCGTATTAAGTAGTAAAATTTAAAATATTAGATATCTAATTATTAGAGTTCTAACCTTTATTATATATTTTCGGGAGGTTTAATGGTGAAAAATGAAGTTACAGAGCCAAGGACCGAAACACTCCATATGGCCATAATAAGGCTCAACCGTATCCATAGAAAAAGAAGGCATGAGGAATTTATAAAAGTAGGCTTGACCGAAGGTCAGCCAAAAATACTGGATTTTCTGCTTCAAAATGACGGATGTATTCAAAGAGAATTAGCTGAGAGCTGCCACATCGAGCCGGCCACAGTAACCAGCATACTTGCAAGCATGGAAAAAGCGGAGCTTATAAGGAGAGAAGCCGATCCAAAGGACAGGCGAGTGCTTCGGGTATTTTTAACTGATAAGGGAAGAGATAGCCAGAAAAAAGTTGAAAAATTATTTGATGCTTTAGATGAAGAATGCTTTGCCGGATTTTCTGAGGAAGAAAAAAGGCAAGCTATAAACATCTTAAGCAGGCTTCATAACAATATGACCAACAGAGAGGGCAAAGATGTTTAAGCTATTGAAAAATATAAAAGGCTCAGCAATAATTTTTGCAATTTTAGCTCCCCTTATGATGTTTGTAGAAGTTTATATGGATCTTATGCAGCCAAAATTTTTGGCAGATATTATAGATATTGGCATTGCGACCAATGATACCTCTTATGTATTTTCAACGGGATGGAAGATGATTATAGCAGCCTTCATAGGATTTATAGGAGGCAGCGGCTGTGCGGTATTTTCCGCCATGGCAGCCATGAATACGGGTGAAAAATTAAGGCAGAGGCTCTTTGATAAAATACAGACCCTATCCTTTTTGGAAATTGATAAGTTAAAAACCTCATCCCTCATTACCCGCCTTACCAATGACGTGTCCCAGGTACAGGCCATGGTTCTCATGTCCTTAAGAGTGGCTGTACGCTCCCCTTTATTATGCCTGGGAAGCATTATAATGGCTGTTACGTTAAGTAAAAAACTCTCCATAATATTTTTAGTGGCAATCCCTCTTATACTTTTCTCCGTCATTATAATATTGAAAAAATCCTTTCCTCTTTTTACTTTGGTACAGGAAAAAATGGACAATGTAAATACAGTCATGCGTGAGAGCATATTAGGGGTCCGGGTCATAAAAGCCTTCACCATAGAGGATAAGCACAAAGAACGCTTTGAACATACAAATTATAACTTGATGAATATGAGCATAAAGGCACAAAACATGAATATCATACTGTGGCCGGTAGTTACACTGGCTATGAACTTAAGCGTAATTGCAGTATTATGGTTCGGCGGAAACATGACTATAAAAGGGGACCTTGAAATAGGAAAAATCATGGCTTTTATAAATTACCTTGTCCAGATAATGAATTCACTTATATCCGTTGTCATGCTGGTCTTAAATTTTTCCCGTGCCAAGGCATCTTCCGAAAGGATCAACGAAGTACTGGAAACCGTCCCCTCCATTCAGGATAAAATTGACTCTGTCGATATGAAGGGCTTTGATATTGAATTTGAAAATGTATCCTTTAAATACAATGAACACAGCGAAAATGTATTGACGGATATATCTTTGAAAATAAATGCAGGCGAAAAAGTAGGCATTATTGGGGCTACAGGCTCGGGTAAAAGCTCTTTTGTCAATTTGATTCCCAGGCTTTATGACCCCACAGAAGGAAGGATAAAAATCGGCGGAACGGATATAAAAAATATAAAAGTTAAAGACCTTAGAAAAAACATAGGAGTAGTCCTGCAGGACAGTATTTTGTTCTCAGGAACCATTGAAGATAACCTTAAATTTGGGAAACCCGGAGCTGATAAGAATTTCATGGAAGATGCTGTAATGGATGCCCAGGCTTCTGATTTTATAATGGAAAGGGACGAAAAGTTCAAAAGCACCATAGAGCAAAGAGGAAAGAATTTTTCCGGGGGACAAAAGCAGCGCTTATCCATTGCCAGAACGCTTATAAAAAATCCTAAAATACTTATAATGGATGATTCCTCCAGCGCCCTTGATATGGCAACGGAATTAAGGCTTCAAAATGCCATAAAAAAGAGGATGGCAGACACCACGGTTTTAATCATAGCCCAGAGGATTTCAGCTGTAATGGATGCGGATAAAATTATAGTTTTAGATAACGGCAAAATATCCGCCATAGGGACTCATAATGATCTTTTAGAGAAAAATGAAATATACAGGAGCACTGCCGTGTCCCAATTGGGTGAGGAGGTGCTTATCCGTGTCTGAGAGATCCATGCCTACCATAAGACCGGACAGAGGCGGCAATATGGCGCGCTTCAACAAAAAAACCGAGAAACTTAAAAATCCCAAAGTAACCGCCAGAAGATTGCTGACCTATCTTAGAGGTAAAATGAAAATCCTTATATTCACTTTTTTACTGTGCCTCGTATCGGCGGTGATAACTATTGAAGGCACCCGGCTTAACGGTTATACAGTGGATAACTTTATAGAAAAGAAAGATCTATCCGGCTTATTGAATATTTGCATAATCTTAAGCGCAATACATCTTGTAAATGTAGTTTCTACCTATATACAAAACAGGCTGATGGTTAAAATAGCTCAAACTACCTCTTCGGATATAAGAAGAGATTTGTATAAAAACATACAGCAGCTGCCTTTGAAATATTTCGATACTCATTCAAGCGGCGATTTGATGAGCAGGCTTACAAACGACGTTGACAATATAAATATGATATTATCTCAAAGCGTTACCCAGCTTTTCTCAGGAGTTATAAATATCGTGGGAACTTTGGCTGCCATGCTTTTTTTAAGTCCCCTTCTGACCCTTATCGGCGTAGCCACAGTGCCTTTAATGTATCTGCTTACCAGTATCATAGTTAAAAAGACACAGCCTTATTTTGTAAAGCAGCAAAAAGAGCTGGGCAATTTAAACGGATATATAGAGGAGAGGATTTCAGGACAAAAGGTCATTCTGCTCTTTGGCCAGGAGGAAAATGCAAAGGAAGAGTTTTCGAAGATAAACAAAAGTCTTACAAAAAGCTCCACCTTCGCCCAGGCTTTATCCGGCTCCATGGGCCCGGTTAATAATTCATTGAATAATCTCACCTATTTGATATTGGCTGTAACAGGAGGATACCTCATACTATCAGGCGTCGATATAACCATAGGGATGATTTTTACCTTTATACTTTATATGAGAAATTTCGCCCGCCCCATCAATATAATAATGTCTACCTTCAACACCATTCAGTCGGCACTGGCAGGTGCAGAGAGAGTATTTGAAGTTATTGATGAAGACAAGGAAAAGGACAACGATGGTGCAAAGGATATCGAGATTATAGGCAAAGAGGTGGTATTAAACAAAGTCAGTTTCTCGTACGAAAAGGATAAAAAAATCCTGAAAGATGTAAGCTTAAAAGCCACTAAGGGTAAGACTATCGCAATTGTAGGCCCTACAGGTTCAGGAAAAACCACGCTTATAAACCTGCTTGCCAGATTTTACGATATAGACAGCGGTGAGATAACCATTGACGGCGAGAATATAGAAAATATTAAAAGCCATAGATTAAGGCATTCAATTTCCATGGTTTTGCAGGATACCTATCTTTTTTCAGAGTCCGTTAAAGAGAATATACGATATGGAAGACTTGATGCCACCGATGAGGAAATCGTTGAGGCAGCTAAATATGCCAATGCCCATAGGTTCATAATGCAGCTTCCGGATGGATATGATACACTGCTATCCGATAACGGCAGCAATTTATCCCATGGCCAGCGGCAGCTTTTGGCAATAGCAAGGGCGGTATTATCTAAATCATCAATACTTGTCCTTGACGAAGCCACCTCCTCTATCGATACCCGTACAGAATTAGCCATTCAGCAAGCCATGCTTAATTTAATGAAGGGAAAGACTGCCTTTGTTATAGCCCACAGATTGAGCACCATAAGAAATGCTGATGAAATACTGGCATTAAAGGATGGGGAGATAATCGAGCAGGGCACCCATGATGAGCTTATGAAAAAGGATGGTTTTTATTCCAGCCTTTATAACAGCCAGTTTAAAGGTATAGAGATATAATTTTAGGAGCTGCTGCATTATGAACAACGTAAATGAGCATTGTGAGAGTTCATAATGCAACAGCCTCTTTATCTTTTTGGATTATGGGGAAACCATCCCTTTTTAACCCTCTTTTCCTGCTCAAATAATTCCTTAATACTCCACAGCAATGAAAACCCAAGCACTGATATGAGGGCAGATAAGATTGTGTCTTTTATAAAAAAAGAAAGTAAAATGCACAAAAAACCTGCGCCTAAAAAATAAGGCCATGCTTTTGTGCCAAAATAATATTCCGCCTTTATGACCACAGGATGCAATAAACCTATAATTAAAAAGCAGCCGGTGCCTATTATAACTCCGCTTAAATTCATATATCATTCCTCCCCTTTATAGTTATTAACACCTTCCCTAAACTATGTGCACATTATTAACGATTTTATATTAATGTACAAGTTATCTGGCATATTTGTCAAGTATTCACATAAGTTAAGTATTTTTAATATACTAACATGACAATATTTTTATGGAGTAAATATATGCATTATTTTAGAGAGGAGTCAAACCTTCAACCATCACTTGATCCTGAAAACCCCACAGATATCATGCGCCATGATATGCTTTACAATGCCCTGGTCTCTGCCGGAAGAGCTGATGATTACCGCCACATTGTAAGCCTTCTTGTTCCTCCCCAGGACATAACCAATTGTGCCGATACCGGCGGATTCAAAGATATAAAGGTAGGCATCATAGGCGGAGGCTTATCCGGCATGGCAGCAGCCTTTGAGCTGAGAAAATTGGGATATGACATAACTATATTCGAACCTAATACCGAACGCATCGGAGGAAGAATATACACCCATTATTTTGACAAGGATAAGGGTTTATACGGTGAATTAGGTGCCATGCGCTTTCCCATATCCCATGAAACTACCTGGCACTATATCAATCTCTTTAAATTAAATACAGCGCCTCTGATAAACAGAGACCCAAAATCCTTGATTTTTGTTAGAAATGTCAGGGTAAGAAATGATACTGCAGGCAGTAACATAACACACAACATCTATCCCTTGTTTGATTTGAACCTCAAAGAAAGAAGCACTCCCTGGCCACATCTTTTCAACCATATTTCCGATTATTACTTATCTACCTTGCCTCCTGAAATCAGAAAGCAGTTTTTAACATTGATGCCCAGATATGACTCAAGATTTGAAAGAATAATAAATATGAGTATACGCCAGGCCATAAGCCAATATGGTTTAAGCTCCGAAGCCATAAATCTTATAATAAGCATAATGCCCATAATAGGCTCCATAATGGACAGCAGCTATGAAGCCACATTAAACAATGACTATACCATGGATTTTTTAAATCTGTATTATATACCCGGCGGAATGGTAAAGCTTCCCATGGCATTTTATAAATCCCTGACTTCCCCCGATCCCGAGGAATATCCCGGCATACCAAAGGAGCATTTAGGGAAAGTAACATGGAAAAGGGGGTTTGCGGTCTACGGGATTTATAAATCCGAAAGAGGCGGCAAGGTCGTACTTAAATATCGCCCCTATCCCGAAAAGAATGGGGACAGCAATTTATATGAAAACTTCGACTATGTTATTTGTGCCATTCCACTTTCCCTTTTAAGACTGATGGATATATATCCATATTTCAGCGGAAAAAAGATGGAGGCCATAAGAGATGTAAATTATTATGATTCACAAAAAACCCTCTTTCTTTGCAGCGAAAGGTTCTGGGAAAAGCAGGGTATTTACGGCGGCTCATCCTATACAGACAGGCTTATAAACATAATATCCTACCCCCAGGATCACGCCTCCCAATATCGATCCGGCGATTCCGGCGTGCTTTTGGCATCATACAACGCCGGGCAGGATGCAGTAAGGCTGGGCCATACCATAAGTACCGAGCAATATAGGATTATAAGGGAAAACGTGGAGCAGGTACATGGACTTCCTGATGGTTATTTGAATAATATCGTCAAAGATGTAAAAACTGTGGATTGGGTTAATGAGCCCTGGGCTAAGGGCGGTTTTCAGATGCTTTTCTCGGGCTCTAAAGTGGATTTTCTTTATATATCCTCTACTCCTGAATACGATAACAGAGTATTTTTTGCCGGCGAGCATGCTTCAACAAAAAATGCCTGGATACAAGGTTCGCTGCAAAGCGCCATGCAAGCGGCAAACAGCATTGCCCATTATTCACAAATACACAGATTTAAGCTGTAAAACACATTAAAAGCTTTTTAATTATATTAAAAAGCTTTTAATGTCTTCTGATATTTCTTTTGTTTCTTCAAAGCCCTGCTGATAAAGGTCCTTTAATTTAGACGGCTTCTTTTCAAAACGGCCTACGGAAAAAGGTCTCTTTGGAGCTAAAACCAACGCTTTTCCTTCAGATTCCAGCTTTTCAATGAAATCAATAGTCTGGTTGTAAACTTCATGGCGCTTATCTAATACGTTTATCATCTCAGGATAGCTTTTATATATTTTGCGGTAAATGTTTTTAAATCTCTCGGGAGATTTTTTATATCCTCTGTTGTGAGTCAATACGATAACCAGCTTTTCGCAGCCGTCATCAACAGCCTTTTTCACAGGTATGGGATCCGAAGTTCCTCCGTCTAAATATTTTCCTCCCTCAAATTCAACTATGGGAGAAAATACCGGTATGGAAGATGAAGCCCTAAGTATCATGAAATTGCCGCACATCTTTTCCTTGTTGAAATAGACAGTTTTACCTGTCATTATATCGGTGACTCCCGTTAAAAAGTCCACTGTAGATTTCTTAAAGGCATCATAATCAAACAGGTCCAGTTTATTTGGAATTTCATCGAAAATAAAATCCATACCAAAAAGAGAGCCGGTTTTTAAAAAATTATACAAGCTTAAATAGCGCCTGTCGCCGATAAAATTTAAAAATATTCTTTGGTTGCGCTCTAATTGCCTTGATATATATGAAGCAGCATTACATGCTCCTGCCGACACCCCGATAATATAATCAAAATCTATGTTTTCCTTTAAAAACAAGTCGAGAATTCCTGCGGTATACAGACCCCGCATACCTCCTCCCTCTAAAACCAATCCTGTTTTCACTCAATAGCCCACCCTTCCGGCAATTTTTATAATTAATCCTGCCTATTTATTTTAGCATTACTCTATCCTGTTACCTAAAATTATAAACATTATTCCATGTTGATTATTGTAAATTTTTTTGCTGAATTAAAAAATATTACACATGTGGAAATACTTGTTGACATGCTTTATAATTAGTATTAATATGTTAGAAGAATCTAACTTTTATATTTAAAATTAATTTCTGCCGGCAGGTAGCATTTTTTAAAGATATAATTGAGAATGATTATCAAAATTTAATATAATTCAAAGGAGAGATTTATATGAAAAAATTATCGGTTATTTATTGGAGCGGAACCGGAAATACACAAATGATGGCTTCTGCAATATCAAAGGCAGCCTCCGAGGAAGGATTGGAAGTCAATGTTATGAGCGTTGACAAAGCCGATAAAAACGCTGTCCTGGATGCGGATATAGTTGCCTTTGGCTGCCCTTCCATGGGAGCTGAGCAATTGGAAGAGGCTGAGATGGAACCGTTTATATCAGAAATCGAACAGGAAAATATTGCTGGAAAGCCTATGGCATTGTTCGGCTCCTATGAATGGGGAGACGGCCAGTGGATGGCAGACTGGGAAGATCGTATGAAAAAGGCCGGCGTAAATCTTATAGACAAGGGTCTTATTATTCAAAGTACTCCGGATAATGACGGCCTTGAAAGGTGCGAAGAATTGGGGAAAAAGCTGGCCTCTTATTAATAGGCGGAGAGAATATATGGACAGGGAATTGAGATTAAAGTTTTCAAAAGCTTTGAGTAGCATGGAGGGGAAGAACTATATACATTCAATAATAGCTTACAATGCCGCTGCCACAATTGAGGGCTTTAAACCCTCCTCTCTCATGACATTTACATCTCGCGGCAAGGATGCCGCAGCTTTGTGGAAACTTTACGGGCAGGGTGTATGCACTGATTTCAGTCTGGATTATTTTGAATTAAAAAACGAAGATGATCAAATAATCGTACTTTTTTACCGCAAAAAAATGCTGGAGCGCCATATGAGTAAAAAATCCAACCAGCCTTTTATGCAAAGAATGGGATATGGTACAGCTGTTGATTTAGAGCAGAAGCTTCAGAAATTGAAACAGCGGTTTGAAACATTATGCCCCCATGAAATAGGCATATTCTTGGGAATCCCTGTTGAAGACGTGGAAGGGTTCATAAGCCACAAAGGGAAAAATTGCCTCATATGCAGATACTGGAAGGTCTATGGCGACATTAAGAGGGCAGAGGTCCTCTTTAAAATTTACGACAAGGCAAGGATCAACATGGCTGAATTTTTGATTAATTTAAAGACTAACATTTTAGCAGAGCAAGCATAATTATTTGCCTGCTCTTTATTTTTATTAAGCAGTAGGGTATACTATATTAAGTGAAAAAATTGTCACTTTAATCAAGTATTCACCTTATACCACAATCCAGAATAATGGAGGGATAAACGTGGAAAAACTTTCATTCTCAATGGAAAATTATTTGGAAGCCATATATGAGCTGTCAGGCGAGGGCACGGGAGCCCGTGTGTCGGATATCGCAGGACGTATGGGTGTAACAAAAGCCAGCACCAATCGGGCTATGACGGCACTGGCTGAAAAAGGCCTTATAAGCAATGAAAAATATAAAGAAATTTTTTTGACTTCCGAAGGTTTAAAGCTAGCAGAACTTACTTCAAGAAAGCATCATGTAATTGAAAATTTTTTGGTTAAAGTATTGAAGGTACCGCCTGATATCGCACAAACAGATGCCTGCTCCATTGAACATGTCATAAGCAGTGATTCTGTGGCAGCCATGGAAAACTTTATTAAAGAATATAAGGAATAATAATTAACAGAGTCTATCTATTGCCGTTTTATACACTCCACCCCAGGCTTTTTTGCTGGACTGTATATAGTCTCTCATAAAGCCCGTTATTTTTAATCAGTTCTTCATGGGTGCCTTCTTCCGATACTCTGCCCTTATCCATAACTATTATTTTATCCGCACCTGCAATGGTTCTTAACCGATGAGCTATTATAATAACTGTTTTACCTTCAATAAGCTTTGAAATGGCTTGCTGAATCAGAACCTCATTTTCCGGATCCAGGGAAGCTGTTGCTTCATCCAAAAGAACAATGGGAGCATTTTTAAGCAATGCACGGGCTATGGAAATTCTCTGCCTTTCTCCTCCTGATAATGTACTTCCGTTTTCGCCGAGGATGGTTTCATACCCGTCCGGCAGGCTGTTTACGAATTCATCGCAGCAAGCTGCTTTTGCAGCTTCAATAACCTGCTCCGTTGATGCATTTATATTGCCTATCCTTATATTATTGTAAATTGTATCGTTAAAGAGGACCACATCCTGAAATACGAAGGACATATAGCTCATTAAATGTTCCGGATCTAATGACTTTATATCAACTCCTCCTATTTTTACAGCACCTTTATTCACATCCCAAAACCTTGCAATAAGCTTTGATATAGTACTTTTTCCCGAACCGCTGGGCCCTACCAGTGCCGTTATGCTGTTTGAAGGAATGGATATAGTTACATCCTTTATTACTTCCTCGCCGGAAGTCTTTCCGGTGTAGCCGAAGGATACATTTTCAAAGCTTATATCGTAATCCTTTATTTCCTTTTCTGTGTCCCCCTCCATAACCGGTGTGGAAAAGAGAGCCCTCATGCGGCTTGTGGAAATCTGCATATATAAAAGCTCCGGAAGCAATGTGAGTATTGTAAGAATCGGTCCATATATCCTGACCACAATTAAAAAGAACATCAGCAAAGGGATTAATTCAATTTTTCCTCCTGCCAGAAGGTATGTGCCTGCAAAAACCGTAAGACCCACTCCCGCCTGAACAATTATTTGGGCTCCGGTGACAAATACTCCTGCTCCGAATTCCATCTCTATTGCCATCTTTTTCATTAATTTAAGAGCATTATCCAGTGCAGAAAATTTTGAACCCATTAAATTGCAGGACTTAATGACTTTAATACCCTCTAGGTATTCCTGTACCTGATCCGAGGCCTTAAGTTTAGATTCTACATGCTTCTCTCCCAATCTTTTCTGGATTTTTCTGCTCAACACTATAACTAAAAATGCTGCCGGAACTGTGCAGAATATTGTCAATGCCAGACTCCAATTAAACATAGCTAATAAAAAACAAACTATTGTAATGGATATTGCATTGGCAAAAAGTTGGGGGATTATATGGCTCAGTACATGTTCGCTTGTGGCACAGTCTCCCATTATATTTGTAGTAAGCTCGGATAAATCCTTGGAATTAAAGAAGCTCATAGGCAGCTTCCTTATATGTTCCGCAACACCCACCCTGGTTGCCTCAGATTCCATATAAGATGTCACATAGGTTTTTTTATAATCATTTTTATTTGCTAAAAATACAATTACTGCTGCTATAATGCCCAGTCCTAAAAGCAGCCACATTTTTGACCAGACTATTTCTTCTCCCATAAATGGCTTTAATAATTCAGTAAATATCTGAAGAGTAATGGTAAAGGGGAGCATCAGGGATATGTTGGTAATGGTGCAGGCCGTGATAGCCTTTTTCAAATCCGAGTATCCCTTATCGGTAAGCATCAGCTTTTCCTTCAAATTAAACATTTACCTTCATCTCCTTTCCAGCGTTGATTTTCCAGTCAAGGGCCTTTGTATACATATACCACATATCGCCGTATTTTCCCTTTCTTTTTATCAGCTGTTCATGTGTTCCTTCCTCAACTATCCGGCCCTTATCCATGACAATGATTTTGTTGGCGCTTCGGACGGTAGAAAGACGATGAGCAATTATTATAACTGTTTTGTTTTTCATCAGCTTTTCGAAGGCTTTTTGTATCAGGTGTTCGTTTTCAGGATCGGCAAAAGCCGTTGCTTCGTCGAGGATAATAATCGGAGAATTCTTTACAATAGCCCTGGCAATGGCTATTCGCTGCTTTTCTCCTCCGGAAAGATGTACACCCTTTGTACCTATTACAGTGTTATAACCGTTTTTCAGATTTTCAACAAACTCGTGGCATTGGGCGGATTTGGCAGCAGCTATCACCTCTTCATCCGAGGCTTTTTGATTTGCAATTCTTATATTATCCATTATGCTTTGTTTAAACAGGAACACATCCTGGAACACAAAACTGATCTTATCCATTAAATAATCAAGCTTCATATTCCGTATATCAACACCGCCGATTTCTATACTGCCCTGGGATACATCAAAAAACCTGGGGACCAGATGAGCAATAGTGCTTTTTCCGCTACCCGAAGGGCCAACTATAGCAGTGATCTCTCCCTGGTTAGCTTCAAAGGATACATTTAACAAAGCCTGATTCTCCTTATCTGTATCGTAGGCAAAGGACACATCTTTAAATTCAATTTGACAGCCGTCGCTAGTTATCGTATCATCAGGCTCCGGCAGCTCTTTCCTTTTTAATATGTCATCCATACGTTCAATGCCTCCGGATATCTGCATTCCAAGTCTTGATACGTACATTGTCTTTAACATAACTGAAGAAATAGACGGTACAAATAGCAGATAAAAAATAAAAGTAAGGGCATAAGCTGAATAATCATCAGTATTTAACCCTATAACTATTCCTACCGGTATCAGAAATAAATATATATTGTTTATTACTGTGGTAAAGGCTGACATGTAGTTTTCCCAGCTTAAGGTAAATGGAATGACAAAATCCGTATAAGCCTTAATAGTTTCCCGGAGTCTTCTAAAAGAATACACTGTTTGTCTGAAGGCCTTCACCACAGAAATTCCCCGTATATATTCTACCGATGCATTATTCATATCCTCCAGGGCATTCTGGTATTTATCCATCATGGCTTTGGAGCCTTCATTACCGTATGCTGCAAATTGCAGAATAAATGCTGTTATAATTCCTGCCAGAGCTGCCAGGCCGAAGCGCCAGTCAACTGAAAGTAAAATGGCAATCATGACTGCAGGCGCCACAGTAGACGCTACAAGATCCGGAAACTGGTGGGCAATAAACCCCTCTATCTTTTCAATATTCTCATCCATAATCTTACGCAGCTTTCCGCTGCCGAAATTTAGATGAAAACCAAGGGGCAGCCTGGCTATATGATATGCAAAGTTTACCTTAAGCTTATACAGCGTACTGAATGCCGCCAGATGGGAGCACATTAATGCAATAAAATAAAGCAGCACATTTCCAATTACTCCGCCGAAGGCAATCCACCCATACCCCAGCATCCTTTGAGTATCAAGATTTGAAAAATCCGGATAAATATTTATGATTTCGCGGACAATGCTGAAAATCGAAATATAAGGGACAAAGGAAAATACTGATGCCAGTGCTGAAAAAATTGCAGAGCATATTATAAGGAGCTTCTTGGTAGCAGCCAGTTCCATAAGCCGTGCCATTCCATTTTTTTCATTGGCAGATTCTTTGTTTTTTTTCTCCATCATAAAACCTCTTTCCTTTAAAATTTTAATAAATCAATTGACGAAAACCTTTTCCCGGAACTTTTTTATTAGAAAATGAGTTGTCTAACAACAAGGTTAGATTACTCTAACTAAAATATAAATAAAACAGCCTTCCGGCCAAAGTTTAATATATTAAATTGTAAATATTATACCAGAACAAAATCATGTCCTCTGCTCCGTTCAGCCGTTACATGCTCCATTCAGACATCAGGTTTTTATAAATACCTACTTTACTTTTATTAAATAAATGGATATTATAAAATTGAGTTAGCTTTATCTAACTAGCTATTGCAGCAAGTTGTATATTTTATTTTGAATTTCCAGGATATATAAATCGGAGGGAATATGCAAGCATCTGAAAAAGAAAAGAACTTTTACGGCCCAAACATTAAAATTATAAAAAAGAAAGAAGGTTGTACTGTATACAGGATGATGACTCCCGGAGGTGAAGGGGTCATGACAAGCCATATGGTATTTCCAGGAATCGAATTGGTATATAATGACTTCCATACTTCCAGCTGCTTTCATAATATTTATCCTAAGGGAGAAATCATGGAAATCAACCACTGCAGGGCAGGGCGGTTCGAATGTGAATTCAGAGGCGGATCTTATGGTTATTTGGGAGAAGGAGATCTTTCGGTGAATATGTTGAGCAACCATGTTATAAATTCAAGTTTCCCGCTGGATCATTACCATGGCGTAGCTGTAATCATAGATTTTACAGAAGCTTCACAGGGCCTTTTATCTTTTTTAGACGATATTTCAATTAACCTTTATTTGCTGCGTGACAGATTGTGTCCGGACAACCGCTGCTTTATAATGAGGGCAAAGGAAGAGATACAGCATATTTTTTCGGAGCTTTATACCGTTCCCGAAGAGATACGCAAAGGATACTTTAAGCTTAAGATATTGGAACTCCTATTATTTTTAAGCGTTGCCGACATACCAAGGCAAAGTGAGCCGGATAAGTATTTTACAAAAAATCAAGTTGAAACAGTAAAGGAAATTAAAAAATATATAACAAATAATATGGATAAAAGAATTACTTTAACTGAATTATCATCAAAATTTGGTATTGGCCTTACCACTATGAAACTTTGCTTTAAGAGAGTATACGGCACTTCAATTTCAGCTTATATAAAATATTACCGTATGCAGGCTGCCGCCCTGCTGCTGCGCCAAAGCAATGACAGTGTCATGCATATTGCAGCCAAAGCCGGCTATGAAAACTCCAGCAAATTTGCTGCTGCATTTAAGGAGATAATGGGAATTCCCCCCTTAAAATTTCGTAAAAATTTAAGCCTCTTTAATGGCGGCAAAGAGACTTAAGTTGTTTTTACCAGTCTTTTTTAGCCGGTATCAATATATTGATTTTGAACTTAGGTGAATCCACGTCCTTGCTTTCCACAAAATTTCCGGGCTGCCTGCCGGTTCATAATTTGATCCGGCAATTGCTGCAAGGTTTTGCAGGGTCATAAAATTTTGCAGCCTATAAACACACTGAAATATAATATCAATAATGTAAATATCAAATAATCCTTCTTAGAAAAAGCTATGTTATTAATAAGAGTTCGTGTTTTATGAAGGCCATATCCTTTCAATTCCATGGACAAGGCCACTTGCTGAGTCCTTTTCAGCGCTCTTAATATCAAAGGAAGCATTATGGGGGGAAGTCCTTTTGCCTTTTGCCATAAAGTATCAAGCTTTAATCCCCTGGCTTGCTGGCTTTCATATATTGAATGCAAATCCCTTTCTATTACAGGAAGAAAATGAAGGGCCATTCCCATTAAGACCGCATATTTATCGGGAAGGCCTGACTTTACGGATAACAGGGCTATCTCCTGAGGTGATGTCCACATTACAAACTGCAAAAATAAAAATGCTAAATTCAATAAAAGGAAGATTCCCCTTATCCCAATAATCATGCCGCCGGCATAAAAGTTCAGACCTAAAACATTAAATAAAATTTCCCCTTCAGGCCTCAAAAGTCCTTGAAATATTATATATTGTGTCCCAACTACAATCATGACCTTAACCATTGGCAAAAATACTCTTGGATTAATACCTGCCAAAACAGTGGTTATCATGATCATGCCAAAGCTTAGTGTCAGCATTCTTATATCCTGAAAAAAAATTATGAGCAGCAAATTTCCCAGCAGCCAAAAAAGCTTAACTCTTGGGTCCAGCATATGTATAAAGGATTTTTTTTCATTGTACTCCAGTAACAGCTTCATACTCAATTTCTCCTTCCTTAATTACTTCGCTTATATCAATTCCCAAGCTTTTAAGCTCCTTTTTATAATGGAGGAAATTTGTACTGTTAATATCTAAGCCCACTTTGCCGTCATCCATTACCATTATCCTGGAAGAGTAATTTATGGCTAAATTCAAATCATGGGTAATCATGATGACCGTAGTTCCCTTGCAGTTGCATTCCCATACCAATTCCATTATATCCCTGGACTCCTCTAAGCTCATAAAAGATACAGGCTCATCAATTATCAAAATGTCAGGCTCATTTATCAGGCAGGATATAAGAGCCAGCTTTTGCATATTGCTTTTACTGAGCTTATATGGATGCAATGAGGCATATTTTAAAAGGCCCGTTGCATCCAAAAGCTTTGTCACCCTTTCTTTTATGGTTCCTTCAGGAAATTTTCTGTTTTTCAGAGCAAAAGCTGCTTCATTTTCCACAGAGTCGGTGCATATTTGCATTTGAGGATTTTGAAACAGGTATCCTACACATTGTGACAACTGAGATATGGTATGGTTTTTTGTATCCATATTTTTAATTTTTATATTTCCGGCCGAAGGCTTATTAATGCCGATAAAATGCTTGGTCAAAGTAGTTTTTCCCGCGCCGTTTTTGCCCATTAATGCCACAAACTCTCCAGGGTAAATATTAAAGGTAAGGCCTTTTAATGCAAAGTCCCCTCCTTCATATTCAAAGCTTAAATCCTTTACCGATATTATTGGCTCATCAAAGAGCCTGCTTTTAACCCTACTCCTTCCTTTAATAAAGGAAGGCCTTGTTTTTAAAAAGTTTGGGACTTCATTACGGGGAAAACCGTCATAAATAATCTTACCTTTTTCAAGGAAAATGTGCCTGTGGCACAAATCAAGATAATTATGGGCCTTTTCCTCCGATATGATGATAATCTTGTTCTCTTTGACTGCAAGGATGTTCAATTTTTCGTATATTTCTTTTTTGCCTTGAGAATCCAGCTGGGTTAAGGCATTGTCAAGTATTATTATATCCGGCTGTGCCGCCAGTACGGAGGCCAAGGCTGCTCTTTGAGCCTCCCCTCCCGATAAACTCTCCGGCTTTCTTTTTTCATATCCCGATAACCCTACAAGTTCAAGGACATTTTTTATTCTTTCTTTAATTTTTGAAGGTTCTATAAGAAGATTGCAGGGAGCAAAAGCCAGGTCTTCCTCCAGAGTAGCACAAAACAGCTGATTCATAGGATCATCCATTACAAGCCCTATAATGCCTGCCAATTGAGGCAACGCTTTATTAAATATATTTTTTCCCTTATAATATACCTCTCCCATTAGAGTCCCTTGTACAAATGCAGGAATTACATTGGATAAGGCGAGGCATAGGGCTGATTTGCAAGGAGGAGAGCCTGATAAAAACACAAGTTCTCCTTGATTGAATTCTATAAAAACATCCTCAAGGGCGGCTTCATCTTCTTCCGGAAAAATAAGCTTTTGGATTTTTGCAGTAAAAAGCTTGTTCATCAAATCCCCTCCTTTCAAACTTATATATTGTTTAAAATAATTTTAGCTTTTTCCATTGCCTCAGGATGAAGCTCGATGCTGTCGGCAAAATTATTAAGGGGCTTGGTTGCATCTATACCCATTTTTGCGCTCCTGCTCAATTCATCGGTTGAAGGGTCCAAGGTGCAACCCATTCCCATATGCTGGGGAATTATATGCACATCCTTGTCTGCCTGAACTCTGGTGGCAATTGCCCATAGCACCCTGCTTTCGTCAAATACGTCCACATCCTCATCAACTACCACTACATGCTTTAAGTTGTGGTCTACGGAGAGTGCAGTCATAATGGCCTGCATGGGCTGGCCTTCGGCTATTTTCTTCATTGAAATATAGCAGTGAAACAAACCGCAGGCAGATAAGGGAGCATGTACATTTATTATATTAGGCAAATTATCCTTTAACGCCTTTAATACATCCCCTTCTCTTTGCACAGCCACAACTGTATTATGCTCTGCACACATTCCCGGCGTTATGCTCTGATAAAGGGCATTGGTTCTATGATATATTGCCTTTGGTATGAATACATTTTCAGTGCTCCTGTGGCAGGCATAATTGGTAAATTCGGCAAAGGGGCCTTCCGGCTCATTTTTGTCCGTCAATATCTCCCCTTCAATTACTATCTCAGCCCACAATGGCACTTCCACATCTATGCCCGTGCATTTTGTGATTTGGAGGGGCTCCCCTAAAAGCCCTCCCATACGGGCAAACTTGCCCTTATCATAGGGCACAAGTGCCATAGAGCCTAAAGAAATTGCCGGATGTACGCCCAGCACAACGGCTGCTTCTAAATTTTTGCCCAGTTTTTGAGCCCTCCTGTGATATTCCCACAGCCTTTGCCTTGAATGAAGGCTGATACCCAGCTTATCGGGACCCTTAAGCTGCATCCTGTGATAGCCGCAGGTATCGGCTCCCGATTCCGGATCCTTTGCAGTCACCAGCCCTGCCGTTATATATGGACCGGCATCTATAGGGAAGTGGGTAAAAATAGGAAGTTTTGTTAAATCCAGATGTTTTCCTGTCATGCAATTTTCTTTAAAAGGAGCTTCATTTAAAACTACAGGCTCTATTTCCTTTTTAATTCGCTCTGCATAAATTACGGGCAAATCCCTCTCGTCAACTCCTATGGCCATTGCCATGCGCTGCCTTGTGGCAATGGTATTGGCTATTACGCCAAATTCAGAACTGCTTATTTTCTCGAAATGCACCAAGGAATATTTCTTTCGCCGCTCTAATTCCATAATTATGGCAGTAGGTTCATATTCTCTTTTCAATTCTTCTTTTATATGCAAAACCTCTCTTGGAAACCTCTCCTCAAAATCCTGCAAAAATATTCTCCAGTCCTGGCTCATATAATCCCTCCTAATTCAATACCCCGGATTTTTTCACATTATCGTAAATTATTTTTGTAAATATGGTTCCTCCTACAATGCCAGCTAAAGTTGTGATGAGCGACGATATGATGATTACCGGAATGGGTAGCCTTAATATAACATAAAGGCCAAGTCCTACGCATATATTCCCCACAACATTTGATAATACCTGGGCTATTATGTGGTGGGACCACTTATCCATGGAAAGCTTCCATGAAACAAGGGAATAGGCTAATGATGCCAATCCGTTTGCCGGTATGAAAAAAGGTGCCAAAGGTGAAAGCCCCGAGGCCAACGCCACAAATGCCTGGATTTCCGAGGTGATTATTCCTGCCGGCTGCTTGAATAAAAGGACCACAAGTCCGGTAAATATAGCCCAGGTAACTCCGCCTACGATTACGCTGGCGGGGTTTATAACTGCATCTATCCTGTGGGCTATCTGCTGCACAAAAACAAATACAACTCCTAATATAACCGCTCCCACCAGTGCCTTTGTATCGTATCTTACGGCTTTTTTTACTTTTACATCCTTATTAGTTATAGCTTCACTCATGATTTTTCCTCCATCTTTCTTAATTTTAAAGTTTCTTCTATGTCGATACCCTGTGGAGTTATTGCTACGCCATAATCCTTTAATGCTGAATCAAGGCTTATATAGCCATTTATATAATCCTCATATACAAGATTTATATCTCTTTTAAGAGGATTTCCAAAGCCGCCTCCCCCGGAAGATATAAGAGTTAGCGTATCTCCGCATTTAAGCGGCAGCGGAGAAGTTTTGCTTTTTAAATGCAGCACCTCCTCCTGTGTGCATAATTTATTGCTGTTTAAGCTTCCCTCCTTCCCCCCCTTTAAGCCGTAGGGCGGTATTTTCATCCCATCGCCGAACATTACTATATTTGTATCATGGCCGTAAAATTGGATCTCATATTTCACTCCGGGAGCTCCCCTGTATTTTCCCGCGCCGGCAGTATCCATAACCAAATGGTGGTTCAAGGTTAGAATGGGATATTGGACTTCATTGGCTTCATTATTTGGAGCTCTTACTCCTCCGTAATTTGATATGGGAGCCATATAGGGAAAACCATCCTGCCCTTCCTTTCCCCCTCCCGAGCCCAAGCAGCAGAATCCAAAGCCTACAAAAAAATTATTATTTCTGGGGTCAATACCGTAAAAGGAAGGCCCGCAATACCGTCCAAAGCCGGCAGGTATTTTTTGAGGCACTGCAAGGGCACAGGCTTTTAAAATTGCAGAAATTATTTCACTGGCACAATGAAGGGTGGATAATGTTACGGGAGCCGTCGAATTTGGATTGACTACCGAGCCCTTTGGAGCAATTATTTTTATAGGCTTAAAGGCGCCGCTGTTTCTTGGAATATCCGGTGACAATGCCCAAAGAAGGGCGATGTATGCCGCGCTTTTTGTAGTAACAAGCCCGCTGTTTATAAAGCCTGTAACCTGTTTATCACTTTCGGAAAAATCAATTGTCACCTCCTGCTTTTTAAAGGTGACGGAAGCCTTTATTTTAACTGGTTTATCCGAAAAACCGTCATCATCCAAGTATTCCTCTCCCTCATATGTACCTTCTGGAAATTTAGAAATTCCTTTAATTGTCAGCTCCTCAGCCTTTAAGAGCAATTCCTCCGCTGCTTCCCTAACTTCCTTTAAGCCGTATTTATTAAGCATGTCAATTAATCGTTCACTGCCGATTTTATTGGCTCCAGCTTGAGCAAAAAGGTCGCTCTTCATCATTTTGGAATTCCTTGTATTATAGGTTATAAGCTCTAAGACATCGTCACAAAGGTTATTTTCCTTTACAAGCCTTGTGGGAGGAATTCTTATTCCCTCCTGAAAAATTTCCGTGGCGCCTGTGTTATAGCTGCCTGCAACTGCTCCTCCTATATCACCGTGATGTGCACGGCTGACTGTGAAAAATATAAGCTCTTTTTCATAAAACACAGGGGTGACTATACCTATATCCGGCAGGTGATTGCCTCCCATATAAGGGTCGTTTATGATAAATACATCCCCTTCCTCTATGCCTTCCTTATATTTTTCAAGAACAGCCTGTACACTAAAGGAACCGGCAGCGGCTAAAATAGGTATTCCGTTTAGCTGTGAGATGAGTTCTCCTCTGTTATTTGTGACACCGCAGGCAAAATCGCAGGCTTCTGCAAATATGGGAGAGCGGGAGGACTTTTCCAATGCTGCTCCCATCTCTTCTGATATGGTGTACAATCTGTTTGCTATAACAGACTGAAGAATGATTTTACCAACATCCAATTATTTCACCTCCTTCACATCCATGATTATATTGCCGCCTTCATCCTTATAAGCTTTATAATCAGGGCTTACAAATATTGTGGTATAATCCTTTTCAATGAGAGCAGGGCCTGAAACAATAACTTGGGCTTTTATATTCATGAATTTATAAACAGGCAAATCTTTAATTTTTAAATCCTTATCCCAGCACACTTTGCGGTATTCATCATATTTGGCACCGCTTTCCATACTAAAATTATTTGTATGGAAAGGTATATCATCTTCCTTTTCGCCTGCTTCAATACGCACATCCAGAATGACGCATTCATCTTCCGGCTCTTTATATCCGTAATATTTTTCATGAAGATTATTAAACTTTATTCTTAATTCCCTTATGCTGTTTTTATCGAGGCTTTCACCTTCAAAGGGGAGGGATAGCTGATGATGCTGATTTGAATACCGCACCCCAAAATAAAATCTAAATTCTCTTTTTTCAAAAGCCACCCCTTGCTGACTGAGATTGATGTCGGCACTTTTTTTAAGTTTACTCATCACCTGGTTTATTTCACCCATGCTGATTTCACTCATGCTCTTAATAAAGCTCTGGGCTATATCAGTTTTTATTTTTGACTTTAACATTCCCTGGGCACAAAACACTTCTCCAAAGGCAGGTATGATGATTTTTCTCACGCCAAGCTCCCGTGCTATCTTAGCTGCAAATATAGGCGATGCCCCGCCTGCCGCCAAAAGTGCAAAATCCATGGGGTTAAATCCTTTTTGCAGAGTCATTAAACTTACTGCATCCGCCATTTTTGCCGAAGCAACCTCATAAATTGCAAGGGCAGCATCATGGGGGCTTATGTTGAGAGGATCGGCTATTTTTTCTTTTATGGTTTTTAATGATAAATCTTTTCTTATTTTTATTGCTCCTTTTCCAAAGCTTTTTTCTTCTATAAATCCAAGGAGCAATGCGGCATCTGTGATGGTGGGGGCTTCTCCTCCTTTATCAAAGCAGGCAGGCCCTGGAAAACTTTCTGCTGATTCCGGCCCAACATTGAGTCTTAAGCTTTCATCCACCTTAGCAATGCTTCCGCCTCCTATACCCTGGGAATTTATATCCACTGCAGGCAGGCTTAAAGGATAACCCTCGACTGAAGTTTCAGACAAAATTTTTATTGAATGGCCCTTTATAAGGCTGACGTCAAAGCTTGTACCCCCCATATCAATAAGCACCATATCCGGTTGATTAAGTTCCATTGAAAGGGCTCTTGCTCCGCTTGATCCTGCCGCAGGGCCCGAAAAAAGGCCTTTGACTCCAAAATGGTTATCAAGAGATATGCTTGTGACTCCTCCGCTATTCTGAACCAGCTTCACGCCGCAATTTAGTCCCCATTCTTTAAGGGAAGATGATAATTCCTTAAGATAATGGGATATCTTTGGTGTAAGATAAGCATCCAAAACAGCAGTGGAAGTTCTCTCATACTCACCTAATTTGGGCGCAACTTCACTGGATAAGGATATATACACACCGGGGAGCATGTCTTCTAAATATGCCTTCACACATTTTTCATGAGCCGGGTTTAAAAAAGAGAATAAAAGGCATACGGCAACCGATTCTACTTTTAATAACTTAAGCTCATCCTTGATTTGCTTTAAATTGTCCAAATCCAGAGCAGTTATTTCCCTTCCGCTGTAATCAACTCTCCCTTTAAGGTTAAAGCGGAGATGCCGGGGTACCAAAACCTCCGGAGGTGATGCAAAGAAATTCCATTGATTGTCCAATTTTGAACGCCTCATCTCTAAGGCATCGTTAAATCCATCCGTTGTGATAAGGGCGGTCTTTACCCCTTTCCTTTGAATAAGGGCATTAACTGCAACGGTGTTTCCATGAACAAGGGATTTGATACAGGAAAGAAACTCCCTTGATGATAAGTTAAAATCATGAGCTAATATCTTAAGCCCTTCCATAACCGTTATAATGGGATTTCCCTTGTCTGAGGGGATTTTTACCGTTTTTATGCCCTCCGGACTTTGTGCAATAAAATCTGTAAATGTTCCCCCCATATCCACACCGACCTGAAACATACAACCACTCCTTAAAGTTTTTAAATAAAATAAAAAAGTCCTCAGCCTTTTAGACTGAGAACTTTGCCATCATTCTCTAAGTACCACCCTTTCCTGGAGAGTGTACAAATTCACCAACAAGCAGGTTTCCTGACTTGCGTATCATTGCAGCTTATCTCCTTCCCATTTTCCTATTATAAAAAACAGTGGTTTATTGATAAGCCGCTCCTCGCTTACAGTGGCGGGACCGTACAGGAATTTCACCTGATTCCCTATTATCCTCATTTTAATGAAGCACTTATTGGAAATATTCATTTATCTAGATTATATTAAAACTTTTTTAAAAAATCAAGGATAAATTATGAATAACACACGGCCTATCTATTTCTCTTAACATAAATATTTTAGCAAATTGCAAGTAATTAGGTAGATTGATGCTTATTTATGTAAACTCATTGTTATTTTATAATTATCATTTCCTTTGTGAACTTGTTAAGTATTTCCCCGCTGCCGTTATGGATTAAGACTATATCCTCAATTCTCATTCCAAACCTTCCCGGGATGTATATACCTGGTTCGATGCTAAAGGACATTCCGTCTTTTAAAATCTGCCTATTATCTTCTCTTATATACGGAGCTTCATGAACGGCAGTACCTATTCCATGGCCTGTCCTGTTTAAAAAGCATTCACCATAACCTGCATCTCTTATAACCTTCCTTGCCGCCAAATCTGTATCGCGAGCTGTTACTCCTGCTTTTACATAGCTTTCAGCACTTTTATTGGCTTCAAGTACTATGCTGTATATTTTCTTTTGCTCCTTTGTTGGTTCACCGACAAATACAGTTCTGGACATATCCGAGCAATATCCCTTGTACTTGCATCCAAAGTCCAAAACTATTATATCAGTGTCCTCGATAACCCTGCTGTTACCAACATAATGGGGCTTTGAGCTGTTAGGTCCTGACGCCACTATAGGCTCAAAGGATAAGCCTTCAGCTCCCTTTTCAAAAAATAGCTCTATTATTTTATCACCTATATCTTTTTCCGTAATACCCGGCCTAATATATTTTACTATTTCCGCTGCTACTTCATCGGCAATTAAAGAAGCCTTCCTTAGATAATCCCTCTCCTGTTGTGTCTTTACAACTCTTAACTCTTCCAATATACTGACACCATTTATGAAATTCATATCCAATACGGTCTTCATATCCAGCATATCAACAGCCCTTATGGCATCATTTACCCCTATGGTTTTTCCCTTAAGCCCGTATTTTATATTTGCCTTTTCTAAGCAAGGCAAAAAGCCTTCCGAATCACTCCATACAAATATGTCGGTTTGACCTCCGAAAACCTCCCTGGTCTCTTCATAATAAAGCTCAGGGGAAATGTAGAAAAATCTCCCGTCGGATAATATGAACAAGGCCTTGAATCTCTCGCATATAAAAGAGCTTTTGCCTGTAATGTATTCCATGTCCGAAGAGGTCCCTATAATCAATACATCGGCATTATTCTTTACCATCAGCTGAGCCAGCCTGTCTATCTTTTCGCTAAATTTCACTTGTATACCCTCCTTTCAAGGATTATATATAGTTAACAGTTCTCTTTATTTCCCGTTAAAAAAACTGGGAGAAGTTACAGAGATGATTTTAACAAGCCTGTTGGTAAAATTAGCCCAATTATGAGGAGTTGAAGAAGAATAATGGGCGCTGTCTCCCGGATACAATTCATAGGTATTGTCTTCTAAAAATAAAGTTAAAACCCCTTCCAGCACATATATAAATTCCTCACTGTCATGGCTGTAAGGAATCACTTCCTCTTCATGCAAATTTGGCAGTATGGTTACCACCATGGGCTCGAATTTCTTATCATGAATATCACTTGATAAGCTGCTGTGAATGAATTTGGATTCTTCAATCCTGAATACTTCCTGTTCATAGCTTCTTGTGATTAAAGGTCTTTTACTTTTTGGGGGATCGAAGAACAGCGCCAAGTCCGCATTCAGTGCCTCGGCAATTTTCTTCAATGACATTATGGCAACAGAAGTTTGTCCTCTCTCTGCCTGGGATATGAAGCTGACGGAAAGATTGGTTTTTTCGCTTAAATCCTTCAGCGTCAATCCTTTGGCAGTTCTTAATTCATTTATCTTTTGCCCTATTTCTTTTTGCATATACCAATCCTCCATATTAATATACTTTTGCTATATGATACAATGATTTCAAGTAACAAGCCATTTGAAATCATTTGACACGAATTTTGCACAGTAAAATTCATGATAAAACGAATCCTTGCAGTATTTATACTACTATAAAATTTTTATATATAAAAGATAATCCCCGGCAGCAATGCCAAGGATTTTATCCATTTTAGTACAAATGACAGGCTACGTTATGCTTATCACCGATGTCCTTCATGTCAGGCTCGTCGATTTTGCATACATCCATGCATTCACTGCATCTGGTGTGGAAGCGGCATCCCACCGGCGGATTTACAGGACTGGGCACATCCCCCGTCAATATAATTCTTTCTTTTTTTACCGTAGGGTCAGGTATTGGTATGGCAGATAAGAGCGCCTTAGTATAAGGATGCTTCGGTGAAGTATATAAAGTATCTCCTTCTCCTATTTCAACCAGCTTTCCAAGGTACATTACCCCCACTCTGTCGCTTACATGCTTGACTACATTAAGGCCGTGGGCTATGAATAAATAAGTCAAGTTAAATTCTTTTTGCAAATCGTCTAATAAGTTCAGTACCTGTGCCTGTATTGATACATCCAGGGCCGAAACCGGCTCATCGCACACAATAAGTTTAGGCCTTACAGCCAAAGCCCTTGCAATTCCCACCCTTTGTCTTTGCCCGCCTGAAAATTCATGTGGGAATCGGTTTTTATGATAGCTTGCAAGCCCTACATAATCAAGAAGCTTGTTTACTTCCTTATCCAAATCTTTATTGCCTACAACCTTATTTATCTTCATGGGCTCTGCAATTGTATCGCCTATGGTCATCCTGGGATTCAAGGATGCGTAAGGATCCTGAAATATAATCTGAATACTTTTGCACAGCTCTTTTTTTTCGTTATTGCTAAGCTGAGTTATATTCTTACCCTCAAATAAAACCTCTCCCGATGTGGGCTCCAGCAAATTGACGATCATCCTGCCTGTGGTGGATTTTCCGCATCCGGATTCACCAACCAGGCCTAAAGTTTCGCCGGCGAAAATTTCAAAGCTTATATCATCAACGGCTTTGACGTAGTTTGCTGCCTTACCGAAAAAACCCTTCTCAATGGGAAAATATTTTTTAAGATTTTTAACCTCCAATAAGGTTTTCATTATTATATCTCACCTCCGTTATCCTTTGAGCATAAAAAGCATCTTACTTCTCTGCCATCATAGTTTATAAGAGGTGGTTCTTCCAATTTGCATATATCCATACATTCACTGCATCTTGAATTAAAAGAACAGCCTTGAGGCATTTTCAAAGGATTGGGAACCATACCGGGTATCATATAAAGCTTTTCTCTTTTTTCATCCATTTTTGGTATGGAATTTATCAATCCCTTAGTATACGGATGCATGGGATTCTGAAATAATTCCTTTACCCTTCCTTTTTCCACAACTTTGCCGCAGTACATTACAACAACATTATCGGCTACTTCGGCCACCACTCCCAAATCATGGGTAATCAAAAGTATTGCCGTACCTAATCTTTCCTTAAGCTTTAACATAAGGTCAAGAATTTGTGCCTGAATGGTAACATCCAAAGCTGTGGTAGGCTCATCGGCTATTAAAAGCTGAGGATTACAGGACAGTGCGATAGCGATCATCACCCTTTGCCTCATTCCGCCGGATAATTGGTGGGGATAGTCTTTGAGCCTTTCCTTAGGCGATGGTATTCCAACCAGTTCCAGCATTTCCGCAGCCTTTTTTTCTGCATCTTTTTTGCTGACTTTTTCATGCCTTATCAATGTCTCTGTAATTTGTCTCCCGATTGTAAATACAGGATTCAATGAGGTCATGGGCTCCTGAAATATCATGGAAATATCCTTGCCCCTTATGTCCCTCATTTCTTTTGAGGATTTTCTAAGCAAATCCTCTCCTTTAAAAAGTATTTCACCATCGGCTATTTTCCCGGGCGGGGTGGCTATAAGCCCCATTATGGAAAGGGAAGTTACGCTTTTTCCGCTTCCCGACTCACCGACAACTGCAACTACTTCTCCTTTGTCTATTTCAAAATTAACCCCATCTACGGCATTAACTGTTCCGCCTTTTACTTTAAACTGTGTTTTTAAATTTTTAACTTCAAGTAACATATAAAATCCCCCTACTTGCGAAGCTTTGGATCAAGGGCATCCCTCAAACCATCACCAAATAAATTAAAGGCTAAAACAGTAATGGTAATTGCAATACCCGGGAACAAAACGATATAGGGGGCATTGTAAAAATAACCTCTTCCTGCTCCTAACATACTTCCCCATTCTGCATAGGGAGGCTGTATTCCAAGTCCTAAAAATCCTAATGCCGATGTATCAAGTATTGCCGTTGAAACTCCCAGGGTGGCACGTACGATAATAGGGGATATTACATTTGGAATTATATGCTTGAATATGATTGCCATATCTCTGTTTCCTATGGCCTTGGCAGCCTGTACATATTCGTTTTCCTTTATGGATAAAATTGAACCCCTGACTATTCTTGCATATTCAGGTATGGTTACAATACTTATTGCAATAATAGCATTGTCAATTCCCCTTCCAAGGGCGCTCATAAAGGCTATGGCCAATAGCATGGACGGGAAAGCCAGCATTATATCCATAAACCTCATAATAAGCATATCTACCCAACCACCATAGTATCCCGCAAGGGAGCCTAATACAATACCGATGGATAAGGCAATAGCCACTGCCGTCACGCCTACTCTTAAGGATATCTTCGTACCGTCGATTATCCTGCTTAAAATATCTCTTCCCTGTTCATCGGTGCCTAATATGTGCTCACTGGACGGCGGTTTTAAGCTCTGGGATAATTCACCCTGATAGGGATTGTAGGGCATTATATATTTACCGAAGAGAGCTACTAAAATTAAAAGGATGATTATAGTCAGGCCTATCATGGCTGCTTTGTTTCTTCTCAATATTTCCCACATATTCTTAAAGGGGGAGGTTATTTCATCCATATCATCTTGGGTCTCAATCTTTGTATCAACATTTGCTTCCATAACTTTCCTCCTATGAATATTTTATTCTTGGGTCTAAGAAGGCATAGAGGATATCAACTATAAGGTTTATGATGACAAACACAGCCGCCAAAAGTATTACCGAACCCTGGACTACGGGATAATCAGACTTCAAAATTGAATCAATGGCATAGCTTCCTACCCCCGGCCATGAAAATACCGTTTCGGTCAGCACTGCTCCTCCGAGAAGGGAGCCTAACTGAAGCCCTATTACCGTTACAATGGGAATGAGAGCATTTCTTAAAGCATGCCTGAAAATTACTATTTTCTCCAATAAACCCTTTGCCCTGGCTGTACGGATAAAATCCTGCCTTACGATTTCCAGCATGGTAGACCTGGTCATACGTGCGATAATTGCCGTTGAATAAGAGCCAAGTGCAATGGCAGGAAGCACGAGATGCCTTAAGGTACTTTTAAAAGCCACCATATTTCCCGTCATAAGGCTGTCTAATAGATAAAATCCCGTTACCCTCATTGGTTCATAGCCTATCTGTATCCTTCCGGCTACGGGAAGCAAGTGAAAGGTCACGGCAAATATAACTATAAGTATCAGTCCCAGCCAGAAGATAGGCATGGATACCCCTAAAAGAGCAACAACCATGCTGATATAGTCAATTATGGAATTCTGCTTTATCGCAGATATTACGCCAATTATAATTCCGAAAAAGGATGCAAATAAAATTGCGGCAAAGGCAAGCTCTATTGTTGCCGGAAAACGCCGCAGTATTTCTGTTGTCACCGGTGTCTTGGAGATGAGTGAATTGCCGAGATCTCCCCGGATTGCACCTTTTAAAAAGTTCCAGTACTGCACATATATCGGATCATTCAATCCCAGGCTCTGTCTCAATTTTTCTATCTGTTCCGCTGTAGCATGCTCGCCTAATATGACAGCAGCCGGATCGGCTGTAAACAAGTGCATAACTACAAATGCCATTAATGAAACGCCTACTAAAACGGGAATCAATAACAGCAATCTTTTTAATATGTATTTTAGCATGCTTTTCCCACCTTAAATAGAAATAAAAATCATAAAACGGAAACGCCGTCGTAAATGACGGCTTTCCGTTTATATTCAGTTATTCTTTATCTACGTTTACGAAGAATACGCTTCCTGTCGGATGAACTTCAAAGTTTTTAACCTTTGGTGAATGGGCAGCCATGGCCATTGAATGGGAAATGGGAAGCCAAGCCGCATCTTTAATTACAATCTCCTGGATTTCCTTGTAGACGTTATTTCTCTCTTCACCGTTAGGAATTGTCCTTGCTTTTGCAAGAAGATCATCAACTTCTTTGTTTGTATATTTAGCAGCATTTAAAGTTGATTCTATCTGATTTGAATCAAACAATGAAAGGAAGTTATCGGCATCGCCGTTATCTCCTGTCCATCCGTAGAACATGATGTCTCCTTCACCCTGTCCTGCTTTTTCTTTGTATTCAGTCCATGGATATACATCAATTGTAGCTGTTACGCCTATTTTGCTGAAATAGTTCTGGATTGCTTCTGCCAGCTTCTGTCCGTTAACGGGGTTATATGGCCTTGGGTTTGAATAAGTGATCATCTTTATCTGGAGATTTTCCTTGCCAAGTTCCTTTAACATAGCAGTAGCTTTTGCAGTATCATATTCGTATATTGAGAGGCTGTCATTATATCCTGGGATAAAGTCAGGCATGGGAGCTTTAGCTACGGATGAATATCCCTGATATAAATACTGAACGAGTTCTTCACGGTTAACTGCATGTGATAATGCTTCCCTTAACTTCGGATCATCAAAGGGAGCCCTTGAGCAGTTAAATGCCATGTAGTTTATGTTCATACCCGGTTCTTTGTATATAACCATCTGGCTCTGTTCCAATTTAGCAACGTCATTTGGGTCAAGTCCGTCCATGGCGTCAATTGCACCGGTCATAAGCTCGCTGGCACGTACTGAGTTTTCCTTCGTGATTTTGAATACTACCTTATCAAGCTTTGCTTTTTCTCCCCAGTACTCGTTGTTCTTTTCGATTGTAACAGATTGTCCCTTTTCCCAGGAAACAAATTTGAAAGGACCTGTACCAACCGGATTTTCTATGTATTTGTCACCAAATTTTTCAACAGCTGCAGGACTTACTATAGGTGCAGCAAGAGTCATTGCAAGGTTTGCAAGGAATGGAGTCGAAGGCTGCTTCAAAGTGAATTTAACGGTATACTCGTCCACTTTTTCAACCTTGTCAACCTGTTCGAATGTAAATGACGCATAAGGCATATCGTCAGTTTGATTGGGAGGCAGCTGGCGTTCTACGCTGAACACTACTGCATCTGCGTTAAATGGTGTTCCATCATGGAATTTTACACCTTCACGAAGCTTGAATGTATACTCTTTACCGTCGGTACTGATTGTCCAATCTGTTGCTAACGCCGGTGCAATTTCTGTAGTCTGGCCTTTATACTGTACCAATCCTTCATATATGTTGCACATAACTTTTGCTGATTCGCCGTCATCCACATATGCCGGGTCAAGACCTCTTGGGTCAGCACCCTGAGCAAAAATGAATACCTTTGGTGCAGCAGGTGCGGCACTTGGTGTGGCTGAATTATTTCCTGAATTGGATTGCGAGTTGCCGCAGCCTGAAAGCAATAATGTCGCTGATAAAACAGCTGTCAGAACTGAAGCGGCTAATCTCTTTTTCATTGAAAACCCCTCCTTCATTTCCATTAAAATCATGGTTTAACATTATTACTATAATAATACGTTAAAGTGCAAAATGCAATATTATATCACCCAAAATTTCATATATACCGTAATTCCATTTTAATTTTTATAATATATATATAATTTAATAATTTTTATTTCACTATTTCTAAATGGAAAAGACTGTATAAAGCCATTTTCTGGCATTTATACAGTCTTATTGAAATGTTTATATTATTTTTCACCTATTACATCTTTAACATATTGGGGAAGTACAAAGCATGCATTGTGAAGCTCCGGAGTATAATACTTCATATCTTGTATTTTTATTTTTGATGTATCAACCTTTGATGGATCATGCTTTTTAGATCCTACGGTAAAGCTCCAATAGCCCCCCGGATACGTTGGTATCCCTGCCATAAACATCTTTGTCACCGGAAATATTTTCTTTGCATCATTGAAAACCTTGTTTACGGTATCAGGAAGAAAGTATGGTGTTTCAGTCTGGGCGATGAATATACCCTCCTCTGTCAGTGCATCAAATATATCCCTGTAAAAGTTTCCTCCGAATAGCCCTTCTGCCATGTTGAAAGGGTCGGTGGAGTCCACTATTATTACATCAAATTCATTTTTATGGTCTTTTACATATTTAATTCCGTCTCCAACAAAAACCTCGCACCTTTTATCATCAAGGGCGCAGCTTATCTCGGGAAGATATTTTTTGCAAGCTTCAATTACATCTCCGTCAATTTCACATAAAACTGCCTTTTCAACTGATGGATGCTTTAAGATTTCCCTTATGGCTCCGCCGTCTCCTCCTCCGACTACCAGCACCTTTTTAGGATTGGGGTGAGTAAACAAAGGAATATGGGTTATCATTTCATGATAAATAAATTCATCTTTGATTGTGGTCTGGACTATACCGTCTAAAACAAGCATCCTTCCGAAGGAAGGAGTATCAACTATTGCGAGGTCCTGAAATTCTGTCTTCTTACGAAGCAGAGTTTCATTTACTTTATAAGTCATTGCTGCTCCTTCTATCTGCATTTCCTTAATCCACATTTCCATATGTACTACCTCCTTGTAACCTTATTAACCATATTATTATACATCATTATCTTATCTTTAGTCTTTATTTTTAATAAAGAAATTAATAAAGTACTTATTTAAAGTACTTTATTTTAGAATGCTTAATTTTTTAACTTTGATTCATATTACCTCTTTAATGGCCTCACATAAAATTTTCATACTTTCCTTTGCTTCATCATAGGAATTGGCTGAATCCCCCAGTTCTATGAGAATTCCTATATACCCTAAGCTTTGGTTGTAATCCTCGGTATCTACGGTGGTAATCCTTACCGGCAGCGTCGGATATTTCTTTTCAATAACAGCCTTTACCCTTCCAATGAACAAAAGGCTTTGATCAAAGCTTAAGGATTTTTTAGAAATTATTATATCGATAGGACTGCAATTTTTATCTCCTGCAATATATTTCTCTCCATGGCGTGTTTGCCCTCTGCTTAAGTCCAGCAAAATATACTGGTCATCTTTTTTTAAAACCTTGTCAAGCTTTGATGATGACAATGTGTAAGGGTCGGCATTTCCGTCCTCTATCCTCAATAAAAAAGAGCTCATTCCGCCGTCATTTATTATATTATATCCTTCAAAACACAGTTTCTCCATATCCCCAACCTGGCTTTGGGGCGAATTCAAATACAGCCTCTTGAAGTTGGAGCTATAGAAAACAACTGTTTTATCCTTTAAGTCCTCTATTATTCTTACGGTTTTTTCATATCTGTTGCTTTTTATAAACAGCATTCCCGCCGCTATCAAAACTGCTATGGATATGTAAAATAAAATACTGTGCCGCTTCATTAAGCCACCTCCTGCCTATTACAATTTTATTTTTTTTTTATTTATATAGAACGAATAATAAAATTTTAATATTTATCCACTTTCTGCTTACACGTTTATTTTAGTGTAGTTTGTCAATAATACTAGGCTAAGGAGGGATACTAGTGAATAGAAATTTATGCTTTATTTTTGTCTTATCCATTTTTTTATATGGGTGCAGCCTTGATTCTCTAAATGCGCTGGCCACGCAAGACGACCTTCAAGCTGCATCTTCCGATACAATTGATGTTTCACAAAGGGAAAATCAGCCTTCCCCAAGCATTCCAGCAAACTATGGAAGCGTTGAGGCGCTCATTGAAATAGGAGAAAATTTTCTAAATGCAGCCTTTGAAGGCGATGTGGATAAAATGCAGAGCTTCTGTGATGAGGCTTTGACCAATGACATTGAAAGAAACGCAGAGGACTACCTGGGCACAAAAACATCTTACAATGTAGATCACATCGAGACTTTAGTTAAACCTCTTGACACAGGCAAATACATGATATTTTCGGAAGTATCTGCTATAAATAAAAATAATAAAACAGAAGTTTTTTCATATTACCTTACTGCAGAAAAAGCAGGAGGGAATTACTTCATAGTTGAATACGGCAGGACAAATCCCTCTGCCAAAGCACTGTCCGGCAACAAATAAGCCCCATTATTACATATAGCAATCAAGGATTGCTAGCAGTACCTAGGAACCTATGTTTATCCAGCAAATAAAAAAGGATGCAAAAATCATCAATTGATTTTTGCATCTTTTTTTCATCAATTTGTTTCCTCTAATTTTTGTATAGTCCAGGTCGAATTATTCTCCAATATTGCTTCTGCGATAAATGTCCTGTTTATCTGATCGGGATTTTTTATAGCTTCTACCGTTATGCTGGCCTTTTTTGGGTTATAGGTGTTGGTGACAAAGCTTAAAGTATAGTCGTATTCACTCTCTTCCTTAAAGGCTTCTATTTTATATCCGGCTGCCTCAATACCTGCAAAAAGAGGTTCTTCCTCATAGGACATGGTAAATCTTCTCATTCTCCTGTCCGATTTTATATCCACACCCACGGTAGTATCCCCGACACTGTTTTTATCCAGCATGGAAATACATTGTGAAATAACCTGTGTATACAGGCTTACAAAATTGTTGGGCCTAAGATACATCTTTGTGCTGTTTAAAATATAAAGGTCCAGACTTTCGGGAATATTGTAATACACATCCCCCTCACCTTTTAAATTTACTTCCTTTTTATATTCCAAAGCCCCCATCCAGTATTCGTAAATTCTTTCTCCTCCATTGGCAAGATATACGTTAATGGTATAATCTGCCTCAATGCCGGGATACAGGTTTACTTCTTTTCTGTTGCTTAATATTGATGCAATCTGACTTATGACTTTAGGATCTGCCACGGTAAACTTCAATGCTTTTTCCTTATTATTGGTAAATACAATCCGGCTTGCTGAAATCAGCTCGCTTTCAGTAGGTTTTTTGAAAATGGCGGATTTCCATTGCTCAACTCTGCAGGAGCATAAGAGAAATGCCGTTAACGCAATCAAAGACAAAATGAAAATTTTCCTCATATGTATCACCTCACTATTCAAAACCAACCTGTACTTTTAATCAACAAGTCTTCCCATATATAAAAAATCGTAATATTTACCGCCAATTATCATGGCCCTTCTTATTCTTCCCTCTATCTGGAACCCCATTTTCTTATAGAGAGCTATGGCAGGATAATTATCCTCCCTCACCATGAGATCTACTTTTTTAATGATTTTCCCCGCTTCCGCCCATTTTATTAGAGTATCCAAAAGGGTGGTCCCAATTCCTTTTCCCCAGTATTTCTTGATCACGCTTACTCCGAATTCTCCCCAGTGTTCCAGGCGTTTGCGGTTATTTCCCCAGAATGTCAAAGTACCGCATATGCTGCCATCAATAACGGCAACCAAAAACAAGCGGTTTTTTACTTCAGTATAGTCTTTGATAACCTGTCTCTCCTGTTCAATAGTATATGAAAATTCATTATTGCCATAACTTAAAAAATCCGACTCTCCGCCTACAACATTTGAGTACCTCACTATTTCAGCAGCGTCCCTTAAAGTAGCCCTTCTTATAAAACATTCGGTGCCATCCTTGAGTTTGTATACATTCAATGCAAACACCCCCGTATGTATATTATATATTATCCGTATATGGAAGTTCACAGTTAAAATGATAAAAATATATTATTTTTATTATTATGGAAAATAATATAAAGGGCGGACATAAAGCCGCCCACCTGGATTTTTATAAATAATTTTAAAGTTTAATCCTCAAAAATATAATAATAGCTGCCTATTTGCCGAAGAAGATCCTTTAAAACCGGGGAGTCCATATATTCATATATGTCTTTGTAATGATTTTTATACTCTTTATCGGCCTTTGAGCTTAATATTATATCCAGGGCTTCCTTGAACCTTTTATACTCTTCGCTGTCTTTATTTTCATATTTAAGAGCAAGTATCCCCTGTCTCATATAGCCGTTATCTATTTTGTATAACCTGAGATCAAGCATATCCAAAAATTCAATGCTCTTATCATAGTCCTCAAAGTATATTGAGAGTACAACAGGGGCTAAGTCAAAATAATTCGTATCCTTATATGCATCATATATCCTGTCAAAACACTCTTCTGCCTTTTTATAATCCCTTAATGCAAGATACATTTGTGCCATCTTGCCATAGTCATCGGTTTCAAGATAATAAGAAGGTATTTTTTCATATCCTTCAACAGCCCTTTTATAATCTTCGGGAGTTTCGGTAAAATGCCCCGATAAAGAAGCTTTCAGATAGTATACATCACCTGTTATATCATACAATCTGTCAATAAGCTCTGTCGCCCTGTCTATATTCCTTCCCTCTGTTATTTCTCCCTGGCCGTTTATATATTTTCTTCTGGTACCTATAGAATACAATTTAGACAGTACCATCATCGCATGGGTATCATCAGGGTTTTTTTCAAGGTCCATTTCATAGCTTTCTATGGCTTCTTCGGGTTTTCTTTCAAGTATCAGCCTGTCGCTTTCCGTAAGGGAGTTTTCCGAAATGCTGATGGCCGTCATGTCCTTCAAATTGAGTTTTATGGTCTTAGAACTTGTTATAAGCTTTCCGCGGCTGTCATAGGCATTGATATAGAAGGGAACAAGGCTTCCGGGATAGAAGCTTCCAATATATGCCTGGGGGTTTAATATGCCGTCATCGTCCATCATAAACCCATATGTTCCCATATTCACTTTATTTATATCCATTACATACTTTGTATCCTTTATTTTATCCCCCGGTGAAAAGGCTGCGTAGCTTCCTTCTCTTTTTTCGAGGTCTTCAAACTGTATGAGGTATACATGATAATACGCAGCACCGCCTACTCTTTCCCACTCTATTTCTACCTTTCCGTCAGCGGGTGATATGGTGCCCTCTGGTTTTATTACATTCATGGGCTTTGCAAAAGAAAAATCGATTTTTTTGTTTTCTCCTTCTTTAAGGTGAAAATATCCCTCTGAAGTCGTTTGGAATACTGTATTTCCTATGTTGAAGGCAGATACTCCTATCCCAAGGGTGTAATTCCCTTCAGGAAGGCCGGGTATAATATATCTTCCCTCAAAATCGGTAACGGCATTTATACATGATCCTTCATCTCCCATGGCATTGAGCCTGCCGTCTTTTTCATCCTTTAAATATACATATACATAGGGTGCGGGGCTGCCGTTTATCGTCACCTTTCCTTCTATACTTGAGCTGCCGCTATAGCCGCCGTTGATTTTATTGATAATATCAATCTTATCAAAATAAGACCCTGTATGGGAAAGCATTGATAATTCTGTGTGAGAATTATCTTTTTCCCATTTGGCTAAATCCTGCGCCTTTTTATAGTACTTCAGTGCTTCCCCTGTATTGCCGTCATAAAGATATGCATTCCCGAGGAGCATATGAATATCCGGGTCATTTTCTCCCCTTTCTATGCTCTCCATTCCTGTATTTATTGCTTCATTATATTTTTTATCTATTATATTATAAATCATGCTGTATTCGGAGGATATAATACTAAGCTCTTTGTTTTGAGATTTACTGCCCTGCAAAATAAGCTCCTTGGCCTCTTTATATCTTCCGCTCATCATATAAAGATCCAGCAGGTTATTATATGCCAGGCTGTAAAACTTGCTGTTTTTATATTCCTTCAATATTTGGTTGTAATAATTCACTGCATTTTGAACCATATCATCGGTTATGACTGGTCCGCCGCTGCTCATTCCTCCGGCGTAAAACCGGAACCTCGAATCAAAACTCTCTGAAGGTATGAGGCTGCTTGCCAGGTTGTACAGCGCTTCATCCTTCCGGCTGCCATAAGGAAACAGGTTTATATATCTTTTATAAAAAACCTTTGAAGCTTCCATATCCCTGTCGCCAATAGTTTCAGCAAATGTCATTAAAGCATTTGGGACTATAAAAATCACCGTTACAAGAATTCCGGCAATTATGGCTAGAAGGTGCTTTACCCTAATCCTTATCTTTTTCATAGGATTCACCTCCGCCAATATCCTGGTACACTTCAATCCCTCCCATGTTTATAACCTTTATGCTGGTGTACCCTTTTATGGTTTTATCCATTTTCATCCGGTCGGTTGCGGTAAATGACCAAAATGTCATAAAAAATATTATAAGAAAAGCTGCCATAACAGGGGGAATGGGAATTTCAACAGTTGTATTCATCAATTCTCTGAATTTTTTATATATACTTTTCTTTTTTACTGTTTCATCCATTATCCTTTTTTTCAATTCATAAGACATCTTTAATGAACCGGCTTCGTCCATCAGGCTTTCTCTTATTTTCAGATCCAGCTTATCCTTTTCCATATTGGATTCCCTCCTCTGCAAGGGTTTTCTTTAATAAATTTCTCGCTCTATGAAGCTTGCTTTTTACGGTTCCCTCGCCTTCATCGAGTATGGAACAAATATCCTTTATAGGCATATCCTCAAAATAAAAAAGTGTTATGACTTCTCTATATATGGCGGGCATTGAAAAAACCAAGCTCTTTATTTTTTCTCTGTCCAGCTTTTCTATTACTTCATTTTCAATATCAACTTCACATTTTATGTCAGTTCCGTCTATAGATGGGTACTGCATATCCTTTCTTAAAAAGTCGCGGCATTTATTTACTGCTATTTTATATATCCAGGTATAGAGGGATGAATTGCCATGAAATTTACTGATATTTCTGTATACCTGTATGAAGGTCTCCTGTACTGCGTCCTCTGCTGCCTGGAGATCCCTCAATATGAGATAACATACTCTTAGGGTTCTGTCTCCATAGACTTCAACAAGGCTTTCAAAGGCAGCATTTTCTCCATTAATTATACCTTCTACAATGTCCCTGTCCCTGAGGTAGGTTACAGGCATATCATCCCCTCCTTTCACACTATAGACATAATTAGGCGTTTGCGAAACGCTGGAACCTGCATAATTGCATGACTTTTTCGTTACAAAATAAAACAACTCCTCACTGATTTATGGTAAAATTGAATTGTCGAAAAACAAATTCACCACTACCTCAGAAAGGAGTTATACACATATGTTACCATATAAACAGCTTTCTTTGGCAGATATTTTTTCTGATTGCAAAGAAAAATTTGAAAATGATAAATATCAGTTCCTTTCCCTGCTTGAAAATAACATCAACCTTGACGAGTTGGTTCCTGCTTCTTTCAAAAACCACTTTTACGCTTCTACTGGTAGGCCACGGAAATTTCAGCTTTACGCCATGCTTTGGGCACTGATTTTGCAACGTATTTTTTCCATACCTACAAATTCCCTGTTAATCATTTTTCTTCAATACTCTAAAGAATTAAGAGATTTCTGCGGGTTTACCAAAGTTCCTAATGCTTCTAAGTTCACCCGCTTCAAGCAGGATTTCCTTTTGGACTTACAATTCATGTTCGAATCCTTAGTGGATATTACCGAACCGATATGCCAACAGGTTGATCCCAAACTTGCTGAAATGACCATATTTGATACCTCTGGTATTGAAGGTTTTGTTACCGAGAATAACCCTAAATACATAAACCGTATTATCAAACAACTGAAATCCTTTTAAAAAAACAGCTGAAATCCTTTAAAAAAGCTAATGAGATTGACGATTCCTATGACCCTTATAAAGCTACCTACGCCTCTATGCCCTCCCATTCTGCTTCCAATCCAGCCATTCAGCAGATGTATATCAATGGGCATTTCTGCTATTCCTTTAAATTTGGTATTATAACCAACGGTCTTGGCATTGTAAGGGATATTTCTTTCTACAATAAGAAGTTTCTTGAATCTCATGTCGATATCATAGTCGAGAAAAAATCCGATTCTCCTGATAAAGATAAATACTTGCAGATTCAAAGGCTCTCATACCCGTTCTTAAGGATTTCTTCGCCAAACATCCTCTCATTAACCCTAGGGTATTCATAGGTTATGCCGCTTTCGATATCATTCAGATTTATCATGACTTATTTCATGATTTAAAGTTTCAAATGTGTATTTGAGAAAATGCACCTTGTTAGATTTTTAAAACTCTTCTTTTTCTTTATCAGGTATTCTCTGTTCAATAAAATCAATTAGTTTCGCAATTATCTATATAGACATAATAGCACATAAAAAGGTTGCATATCTGGCAGCTGATTGCTAAGAGCTTTCCGTCCGAAAACCATCCTGCTTTTAACGGCTGCGCTCGCCATCCCTGGCTGGCTTTACTCTTCTTTGCAACCAGATACCTTCCAACATTTGTTAACAGCCTCGTAGACACCGCAAATGTTCCTTCCGTCATATTAAACCTAGCTCATCGAGTTAATTCAACTATGATATTTATAAACAGAGGCGTCTCCGCCGGACACATAAAAAACAGGCATAAATTTAAAACACCACCTTCTATTAAGATTAAAGAAGGAGGCGTTTTCACACTTGCTATAAATAAGCCGGAATGACTGATAAAACAATATCTTTATAGTTCAGGCTTACGCTATTCGCATTTCATAAAAAATTATATATCTTTGACCTTTTGGCTCTTTATTTACAGAGCAGTCATAGGCATAGCTCCACTCCAAATAAATTTCCCTTCCCTCGGCTAAATCTCTTCGATATTTCCCGCGCAATAATTTAGCGTAATTTAATATTTCATCTTCTTCCTTAGCGAGAAATGCCTCATCTCCCGACACTTCTCTCTCATTATTGTCAACAATTACCGTAATATCTCTTTTACCGTCAGTTACCAGGTTCCAAAGATCTCCCATAACAGCTTCGATTATGGTCCTTTGTTGTTCTATCCTCACGGTGCCGCTCACATCAGCTATAAAATACGGGTAGCATATACAAAGGCCATTATCCTTTATCCTTTGGTATATTTTAACACCTTCATTATATGCCTCTTTGGCAGTGACTCCTACAAGTCTCGGGAGATTATAGTCATTGCCTTTATACAGTGCCGTCCTTATGGTCCAGAGGATGCTGTCATTTAAGTTTGTTTCCGGAGTGAATTCACTCCATTTAACCGTTGGTAATGAAAGTGCTTTTAGTTCATAAAATCCCATTAGTTTATTCATAAAATCACCTATTTTAAAACAGCTGAAGCCGCAATTTCCAAAAGCACAGGCCGCAATTCATTTTCCCACTCCTGTTCGTCCATATAAAAAGCAAATCTGTGGAAAATATTATCCTTATCCTGTCTGAAAACTTCAAATGCTTTTATGTATTTATTATTACTTCTTTTTGAATACATTAAAATATATCCGTCTGCCCCGTCAATTTTTATAGGTTCTATGGTATACTGTTTAAAGGAAATTATTTCCAGTAAATTCTTCTTGCTTTCATTTAAAAAATTTATCAGGGGTTTATTAAAGTTTAATATCTCAACATAGCCATGTATCTTTTTATCCTTTGTTTCAAAATCCATATGATATACGATTTCAGTACTGTTTAAATTTTGTTCTTGAGCGCTCCAATCCGCAGGAAGCTTATAGGAAAGCATTCCGTTCAATCCTGTGTACGCCTTATAATTTATATCCTTTAAGGTTATTGCATTATATGTTTCAATATTTTTTCTGGCTAAAAATATAACGACAATTATTAATATAAGGCAGACTACAATTAAAGCCCTGCGTTTTGAACTTCTCATATCTATAACTACCAACAGCAGCACCATCCTTTTTAATTTAGCTACTGTTAATATATATTCTTATTATACAGGAATATTAATATATTTGAATGAGCTTGAAGGATTAAAAATTATAAATGCCGTCAATAATTTTATATATGGATTAACAGAAAATAAAACTATTTTTTAAATTATGTGGAGGATGAGTTATGAAAGAAAAATTAACCTTACTCAAAACTAAGCTTATAGAAATCTTGGACAAGCATGAAAAAAATTTATATGTATCTAATGTAAAGGACATTTTGGTTTCTCTGTGCTTTCCCATGACACTTATAGGCAGTATATTTTATATCGCCGCCAACCCTCCGGAGTGGACAAACACTGGCCTTTTAAAATTATGGACCTCGGCAGCCTACGGAATAAGGGAGCAATTAATGATACCTTATTACCTTACTTACGGAATGGCAGGCATTACGGCATCCTTTATGCTTTCCTACTGCCTTGCAAAAAACAAAAATCTTGATCCCTTATTATCTGCATTGATAACGGCTATTTCTTATCTTGCAATATTAATTCCCGGATATAATGATACGGCACTCACGCTTTTAGAATTGAGCAAAATAACAGGGCCCAGCAGTCTTTTATCAGGCTTCATTATTTCCGCTGCATGTATAAATCTGCTGGCACTTATTAAGTCTAAAAATATGGGTTTTACAATTAAAAAAGGAGTCTCTCCCGCACTTTCCTACGGCTTTAAAAATATATTCCCCATCATGATTGTAGTCCCCTTTATGTGGCTCATAGGCTGGGGCTATAATATACTCCTTAACTATCTTACTGCCTTTTTGTCGCCGGCATTCATAAATTACAAAGGACTTTTAGGCTCTTCTTTTGCAAAAGCAATTTTAGGTTCTCTACAAACATCTCTTATGTACATTATAGGTATGAACGGCGAAGTATTAGGCACACCTTCATACAGTATTTTTTCCAACTTAGGAGGAGCAAGTACCCTCTTGCCTTTGATAATTTTATTTTTATTGTCACCGTCAAAGCATTTAAAACAGCTAGGAACTTTGTGCATCATTCCGGGGATTTTCAATATACCCTACCCTGTTTTGCTGGCAGTACCTATAATATTAAACCCGGTATATGCTCTGCCTTTTATCGCTCATTCCATCTTAAGTACATTCATGAATGAAGCTTCGGTATCTTCCGGTCTCATTTCCATTGAAGTACATGCAATATCAGGCACCGCTATACTTTCAGGAAACTTAACAATAGTGAATGTCATATTTATAATCCTGCTCCAATTGTTAAACATAGCCTTAGGCTTATGTCTTTACTATCCCTTTTACAAACTTCATGAGGAATGGCTGATCATAAGCTGCGGAACAAAAAGTGAGAAGACGTCCCTATCCATCCCCTTGATCTCAAGAGTTAAAATTATAATTGATAAGCTTCATAGTTTAACCTTAATTAACAATAACAAAGGAAGGCCCCTTTAAAATTTGGGTCTTCCTTTCTATAATATCTTGCTTGGCCTCAACTAATCGTTTTGACCTATTATTCCTGTAATCGGATCGTACATCATTACCCAATAGCCCATATCCTTGCTGCCTTTTGAGGAAGGTATCCATGACACAAAATCACCCATACCCGGGAAAGGCTGTTCAAAGGGATTATTAGTTCCGGGTATGCCAAATACCAATCTTCTTAAAGCTCTGCCGGCCTGACGATCGCCTTTATCCTGGTATTGAATTCCAAAGAGATAGTGTCCATATTTTTTCATGCTGTTTTGAATATTTATATTGGCATTATTAAGGAATGGATAAAATATAAGGTCATAACAGGGGAAAACAAACATCTTGCGTCCATCCCTCTGATATTTATCCATATCTACTTTCCATAATCTGCAGGATGGAAAATCCTTATCCATTTTTATCTCTTCATAATCCTCCAGAATATCTTCTAAAGCATCTTTAATCATGTCCCTTCCTTCTTCTGCGTCATTGTCCAAATCATCCATTGTTTCCATTCCCATCATGTTAGGATAACCCATGAAATTCTGATAATCCATACCCATTAAGCCCATGCCCATCATATTTTGATTTCCTGTCATAAAGGGGCATCCCATGTGCATAGAGGCCGGCATTCCCATACTCATGCCCATCGGAAGCTGCTGCTGACCCATGCAATTAGGATAACCCATAAGTGCGCTGTAAGGGCTTAAATTCATATCCTGCATATGTCCATATAAATTCTTCTTTTTCTTCTTATCATCTTTTTTATTATGTTTGTGTTTATCTCTTGTATAATTTGCAGCACTTTCTTCGGCCTGGTCTATTATATTAACGTATTCCCTTTTTTCTTCCGGTTCATTGGCACTTACATTTTCTACAGGGGCCTCTTCTTCTTTTACTTCCAGGCTTTCACTTAAGACCTCTGCCTCGCCTTCTATAATGCCGCTGATTTCCTTTTCATATTTTGAGAACATAATACTTTCAACGGACTCATCCTCTGGTTTATCTTCGTCAGTTTGTACCGCAGGCTGTACTGCCTTTGCTTTAGGATTAGGAATGGCACTCCTCCACTCAAATTTCTCCTTGCTCATATATCCTGCAAGAGGAGCTACTACCGAGTCTGCGTCCTCTCTGTCGACAATGATGGCAGCAGCATTGAATTTATCTATTGATAGCTTGGTGTCAAAAGCATTATCAGCTCCCGATTCCCACGAGGATTCTCCTCTTCCGAACTCATCTATGTTCATTATACCCAAATAGGCGACGCTATCCTTCCCATCCTTGTGACTTATTAGATAGCACTTGTACAAACATTCACCGTTTTCAAAGGGCTTTAGATTCTGAACATAAGCTGTTACCTTGCCTTTATCATTTTTAGTCTCGACTTTTACATATCCGGTAGGCATTCTGCCCGGCCCTATTCCGTATCCCTTGTCCTCTTCCTGAAAGATTATAAAAAATCTATTGTAGCTTTTTTTGGCAGCCAATTCGTACCCTCCCTCAAAAAAATATTAATTCAATATAATATATGAAGGAAAACGGGTAAAGTGACAAAAAAACTATCTTTATTTTCTTAAATTATACACTTCATTGGAAACTCGGGCGAATTCCTCAATTGACAATGTTTCGCCCCTTCTTATTGGGTCTATGCCGCTTTTTTCAAAGGCGGTATTCAATTCCTCCTTTGAAAGCTTCAAAGATTTCAAAGAATTTGAAAGGGTTTTTCTCCTTTGGTTGAATGAATCCCTTATTATGGAAAAAAAAAGTTCCAGGTCTTCGACTTCAACAGGGGGCCGTTTATTTATTTCAAGCTTTATAACAACCGAATCCACCTTGGGCCTTGGCATAAAACAATGGGGCGGCACCTTAGCAACAATCCGGGGCTTTGAATAATATTGAACTAAAAGGGATAATGCCCCATAGTCCTTTCCTCCGGGTTGTGCTGCCATCCTTTCGGCAACTTCTTTTTGAACCATGACAACTATGTTTTTAACATCTATACTTTCCTTAAAAAACTTGGTTATAAGGGGTGTTGTTATGTAATAGGGAAGATTGGCACATATGGTTATTGGAAAATTTAAGAAATCTCCTGCTGCTTCCTTTATATTTACTTTTAAGGCATCCCCTTCATACAGTTTTACGTTACCTGCGTCTTTAAGGACATCTGATAAAATAGGTATCAGATTTTTATCCACCTCGATTGCCATTACTTTTCCCGCATTTCCCGAGAGTTCTAATGTCAGGGTTCCGATACCTGGTCCTATTTCAAGTACGCTGTCATCTTTTGTTATTTCAGCCGCTTCAATTATAGTCTTCAGTACTAAATCATCTATAAGGAAATTCTGCCCCAAGCTTTTGTTAAACCTAAATCCGTATTTTTCGATTATAGACCTTGTCCTTATGCTCTTTATCAAATCATTCATTTTCATACCCCTGTTTATTAACTCGTTTTATCGCCTCTATGAATTCTTCCCTTGTTATACCATAATTATTAAGCCTGGATAAAAACTGCTTGCCGTTTGCATGGCCAATACCCAGTATTCTCCCTATTTTATCTCTTTTTAGTCCAGATTCCAAAGTTCCTAAAAGGCCGTTCTCAATTAGGTCGTTAACCGTAAACTCCTGTCTTTTCTCTGTGCTCTCAGCCCTGGCCTTATTCAATGCATCCAGTATATCCTGAGGTTCAGCGTTTTCAATACCTATATCTCCGTTTTTAGTGGCTAAATCCACGGGGAGGAAGGCATGCTTGCACCCTTTGACCAGGCTTTGAACTCTTTTTCTTATCATTTCTCCTGCATAGTCGGGGTCTGTAAATATTATTACTCCCCTTCGCTCACCGGCTGTCTTGATACTTTCCCTTACACTTTTTCTTAAGGACCATCCGCCTGTAACAATTATTTCTGCATCTACCGCCCTTTTTACTGCTATATAATCATCTCTGCCTTCTACGACAATGATTTCTTTTATCATAAATATCCTCACACTTAACTGATGTAATAAATAGAGCAGGGTTAATCCCTGCTCTATTTATTATACCATTATTATTTTATAACTACTACTTAAGAATATAAACCTTAGTTTTATGGGTACTCCATGCAAGATACTCTTCCGTATTCTGCGTGAAGAACAGGTCTATAATATTTCCTTTTACCGCTCCGCCTGTATCTTCTGCGATGGCATAACCATATCCTTCAATATAAAGCTCGGTTCCTAAAGGAATTACTTTGGGGTCCACTGCGACGGTACTCCATTTTCCTCCCCCGGAAATCCTTCTGGGTTTTGTACCGGTAGCAGTGTTACCACCTATTTTTCCGGTGTTAGCAATATCATCAGTATAAGATGTAGCCTTCATAACCATCATCTTTTCAAATCTGATAGTATCTCCTCTGGATAAAACCTTAGTATCCAGAGTACCTGCTGCTATCAAAAGGCTTACGGCCGGTTTTATTATTTTCTCGTCAATAACTTCCCGGCTCTTTTCAACTCCGTCCTCATAGGTGATTTTTATGGTCTTTTCCTTCTCGCCGTTTTCACCCTGTCTTAATTCCTTTTCCTCGCCTGCTTCCCAGTCCGGCTTAGGTTGTATTTCTTTAGTGTATGCAATTATCTCTTTTTCGGTTATTTCCTTCTCCGTAACTCTTACCACTTTTACTTCCATGCCCTTTGAAATGGCTGTATCCATTTCGGGATATACCTTATCTTTCTCATCTAATGCTATGCCTTCCGCAAAGAGCATATCCTCCACGTTTTCTTCAGCAGTTATAAACTGAATTTCCTCCCCGTCTGTAATTACCGTGATAGGCACTGCCCGTTTTATTATGACTCTGTCTCCATCCTTTATCATGGAATCAATTCCAGGAAACACTTTATCCTTCAAATCTAATTGGATTTGATTCTGATCTAAAAGTTCTCCTACGGTACTCTTGAATGTTACTGCAGCCGTGCTTTTATTGCCCTCTATTATAAACACTTCTTTTTGTGAAGCGCCGGCAATAACCAAAGATACGACTAGCAGCAGCATACAGGTCAAGGTTATGGCAGGGTTATTTGAAAAAAAGCTGATCATCTTATCTTTAAAACTCTTGTTCATGATAAAACCTCCTTTGTTCAAGACAGGAACAAAAATCAGTTAGTTAATAAGGGACTCCTGTCTTTTGCCTTACTATTTAAACATGTCCAATTCTCGACCACAAGAAATGGCGCAAATAGCGGCATAAGTTATCATATCGTCTTTTGTATTGGTAATTATATCCATTTATGTTGGGTGTTATACAGGCTTGTTTAACAAGAGATCAGCTATTTATTTGTTGGAGTATTTATGAAGACAAGGATAAAGCTGGAACACTAACTATTATAACAGAATTCCTAAAATAGTAAAGCTTATGTTGAAAAATTTGGTAATTTTTAACATAAGCTTTAAATTTCTGGTTCTACTTCATATTAAATATTCTTTTTCCGTTTTCACAGGTTAATTTTATAAACTCTTCTCTGTCCATAGCAAGCACTTCCGCTGCCTTATCCACCACATATTTAAGATATCGAGAATCATTTCTTTTTCCTCTATGGGGTACGGGTGTCAAATAAGGGCAATCGGTTTCAATTAATATTTTATCCTGTGGTATATTTTTTAAGACTTCAAGGGATTTTACGGCATTTTTAAATGTAATGACTCCGCCTAAACCAATATAAAAGCCCAGTTTTGTATATTGCACCGCCATTTCAGCGCTGCCCGAATAACAATGGATAATCCCCTTTAACCCATCCTTTATATATTTTTTGATTATTTCAAAGGTATCACTATGGGCATCCCTGTCATGAACAATAATGGGCAGATTTAATTCTAATCCTAGCTTTATTTGCTCCTCAAAGGCTTTTATCTGGTCTTCCTTGTATGAAAAATCATAATAATAATCCAGCCCTATTTCTCCAATTGCAACTACTTTGGGAAAGGCGGCCAGGTCCTTTAAAACTTCAATTGATTTTTTATCAAAATTTTTAGCATCGTGGGGGTGAATACCTACTGCTGCATATATAAAATCGTACTTACCGGACAGCTCTATGCCTCTCTTTGATGATTCAATACTGGAACCGGCATTTACTATATATGAAACCTTGCTTTCCTTTACCTCTTTTAGAACCTGGTCTCTGTCGGCATCAAAGGCCTCGTCGTCATAATGGGCATGGGAATCAAATATCATTTTATCAAAGCTCCTGTTGGGAATTCTCCTGATAAAGTAACCAGCGACAGCTTATCGTCCCTTTCAGCAGCCAGTATCATGCCGAGGGAATCCTCGCCTTTAAGTTTTGCCGGTTTCAGGTTGGCAACAATTACTACGGTTTTGCCCACCATTTCCTCACAGGTTACATATTTTGAAATTCCGGATACAACCTGCCTTACTTCTCCCCCCATTTCCAGCTGAAGCTTTAAGAGTTTATCAGAACCCTTTATTTTTTCGCAGGCTATAACTTTTGCAGCCCTTAAATCTATTTTTGCAAAATCGTCGATTGTAATTTGCTCCTTTATTGGCGCCATAGGAGAAACTATTGAAGCATTTGCGGCATTTATCTGTTCTTCTCTTATTTTTTCAAACTCCGCAAGCTTCTTTTCAATATCTACCCTTGGGAATATGACTCCGCCTTTTTGAACCTTCGTTCCAGCCTTTAATTTACCGAATTTTTTAATGCTCTCCCATTGTATAAGCTCTCCGTCTATCCCCAGCTGTAGGTTTATTTTAGGAGATGTTGACGGAAGGTATGAGGATATGAGCACGGATACTATCCTTATGGTTTCACACAGGTTATAAATTACCGTCTTAAGCCTTCCCTTGTTTTCATCGTCCTTCGCCAGCACCCAAGGCGCTGTCTCATCTATATATTTATTGGCGCGGCCGATAAGCTTCCATATCTCTTCTAATGAATCGCTTATTTTAAGCCCATCCATTAATTTTTCCACCTTTGAAGGTACTGCTTCAGCTAAAGCTATGAGTTCTTCATCGAAGATATCTTTTTTATCAGGAGCAGGGATTTTGCCGTCAAAATACTTTTCTACCATGGTCACTGTCCTGGATACCAGGTTTCCAAGGTCGTTAGCCAGGTCTGAGTTTATTCTTTTCATAAATATCTCATTATTGAATAAACCGTCAGAGCCAAAAGGTATTTCCCTTAAAAGATAATACCTTACAGGGTCCACGCCAAAATGCTCCACCAAAACCACCGGGTCTACTACATTGCCCTTTGATTTTGACATTTTACCGCCATCGACTAAAAGCCATCCATGACCGAATACCTGCTTTGGAAGAGGTACTCCTAAAGCCATGAGCATAATCGGCCATATTATTGTATGGAATCTTATTATATCTTTGCCCACAAGATGGACATCACAAGGCCAGTATTTCTTATAAAGGGAATCCTCTTCCTGACCGTAGCCCAAAGCCGTGATATAGTTTGAAAGTGCATCTATCCATACATATACAACATGCTTTTCATCGAAGCTGACGGGAATTCCCCAGCTGAAGGAAGTACGGGACACGCATAAATCTTCCAGGCCCGGTTTTAAGAAATTATTTATCATTTCATTTTTCCGGGACTCCGGCTGTATAAACTCAGGATTTTCTTCTATATGCGCTAAAAGCTTCTCCTGATATTTTGACATTTTAAAGAAGTAAGCTTCCTCCCGGGTCAATTCCACCGGCCTTCCGCAATCGGGACACTTGCCGTCGTAAACCTGGGTCTCTGTCCAGAAGGCTTCACAGGGTGTGCAATAAAGACCTTCATAATGGCCTTTGTATATATCCCCCTGATCAAAGAGCTTCTTAAATATCTTCTGAACTGACTGTTCATGATAGCCGTCTGTCGTACGTATGAATTTGTCATAGGATATATCCATAACTTTCCACAACTCTTTAATTCCGGCTACGATTTTATCAACATATTCCTTGGGAGTAGTGCCCTTGCCTTCGGCTATCCTCTGGATTTTCTGGCCATGCTCATCTGTACCCGTCAAAAACATTACGTCGTATCCCGATAACCTTTTAAACCTGGCTGCAGCATCAGCAGCAACGGTTGTATAGGTATTACCTATATGAAGCTTGTCACTGGGATAATATATAGGTGTCGTAATATAATAGGTCTTTTTTTGTGTCATGAAATTTTCCTCCTATCTATTTTTTAATATACCCCTAATTTTACGATATAAACTCACATAAGTCCGTAACAGGGCTTGAATACAAAATAAAAAAACCCGCACCCTTACAAGAAGGGGCGAGTTTAAACGCGTTACCACCCTAATTCTCCCATATCTCACGATATGGGACTCAACAAGTGACAATAATCACCCTGCAATTTTAACGGCTGCTTCCGGCACAGTTTAAATAAAGGCTATTGATACTATTAAATATCCATACTTTTTTCGACTGTGCGATTCAGGGGCCATGTTCAACAGCTTTGAAAACACCGGCTTTCACCTGATCCGGCTCTCTTTAAGATTTCTTCACTGCTTACTCTTCCCGTCAACATCTTTACTTATAAAACTATTACAAATTATATATTAGCTTAATTTTTTTGTCAATATTTATATACTATTCATTGGGTGTTTCAATATAATCCTTGGCCTTTTTGCCTGTCCTGGCAATAAGATATATTCCAAAGAGTATCATAAATATCGGCACAGAATTTCTAAGTATGAAGTCAATAGCTCTTATCACTGCATTAGGCAAAGGGAACGCCCATCCATACCGGACAAATTGTTTTAACAAAAGATAGCCCCCAAGCACTATTGCTGCAATTCCAATAAGCTGCTTCCTTCCTGAAAAATAATTTTTAATCTCCTCATAGCCATAATCCTTAAACAGGGGAGCGTCTTCAACCTTTTCACCCCTCGCAAGGAGCTTCCTGCACTGATAGCTGTCGAAGGCACTGTAGAACCAAACTATAAAGCATACCGGTATGATAACTTCTCCTATACCGCTTCCGAGGAGCATCCCAACAGCTATAGCTCCGAAGAAAGTCAAAAGAAAATGAATTCCTCTTTTCATAAGGCCCAGATACATATGCCTGAGCCCGGGTGCAAACAGGAATATGAAGAATAAAAATCCGCTTATTCCATCTCCTCTTTTGTCAGGCACAGGACCATATTGATGGGTATTATTGAGCGCGGATAGATTATGACCGCATGTCCTGCAGTAGTTTTTACCATTTACAATCATAAGACAATCCCTGCATATGGGCTGTCCGCAGGATGAACATATAAACTCCGCATCCTTTTCGTTGTGAAATGCACATCTCATTTTATTTACCTCCTGGATTAATAATATTGTTTATCAGCAAATCTATGCTTTGAGAAGTAGTATTTACATTCCTGTCAATGGCATCGGTGCTGTACTGAATACTGCTGTCAACCCACCGGGTTACCATACCCCCTGTGTTCATAAGCATAATGAGAATCCCTGTTAATATAAGGCTTGCTCCAAGATTAACAGACGGAAGGCTCTCAAATATAAATCTTCTTCTCTTTTCCCGCTCTTTTTCTAGACTTTGCATTACACTTTCAGTAAACCCCAAGTCCGTACTTACCTGTCCATCCATGGCAAGTATTCCGTTTATTTCTCTTAACACACTAAGCTCCTCGGAACACTCACGGCATTCTGAAAGATGGAGTTTTATACTATTCATAACAGATTCATCAAGCCTGTTTTTAATGAACTCATCAAGCTTTATGCTTACTTCACTGCATTCCATAAATACTCACCTCCGTTACACGGTTTTAAAAGCTTATCTCTTAATAACTTTTTCCCTCTATAAAGCCTGGTTTCGACAGTATTCACAGCAACACCCAATATGTCGGATATCTCTTTGCAGCTTAAATTTTTATAATTATATAATATTATCACCGTTTTGTATTTTTCAGGAAGGCTGTGTATTGCATTTCTCAGTAATTCTCTTTTTTCACTATCGACTACAATATCTTCGGGCACCGGATTCTGTGACGGCAGAAGCTCTATATATCTGTCTTGGTCTATAGAAATCGTGCCGCTGTACTTTTTATTTTTTCTTACCCAATCTATACATGTATTTACTCCTATCCTATAAAGCCATGTGGAAAATTTTGATGAATTCTTAAAAGTACTCAGTTTCTTATATGCCTTTAATAAAATCTCCTGGGACAGATCCTGAGCTTCGCTGTAGTCATATGTATACTTATAGCAAAGGTCAAAGATAATATTCTTATATCTGTCAACCAGTATGGCATATCCTGCTGTATGGCCCTTCAGCACAGCTTTTATTATACTTTCATCCTGCAATACCGTCACCTCCTTTTCCCTCACACCATATTAGACGTCCTGATTATCTGTTGGCCTTCATAAATTTGTTATAAAAATTAATTCTTCTTGCGAATTATAGAATGCTTTATGTACATTTGCAAATAGAAATAATATCTTCTAATTGAAGCTTTTGTAAATTATATCTTTTATACAAAAAAGAAAGAAGGCTTCAAAATTTTGAACAACGTAAATAAGCATTGTGAGAGTTCTTTAAAAGCTCTTGGCGGCTCTGCCGCAGAAAATGCTTAAAATTTTTGATTGTTTGAGCGAAAGTGAGTTATCAAAAATTCTTGTATTTTCAAGGCAGGGAGCCTTAGAACTTGCAGAGCTCGAACATAGCGAATTGAGTGTTCGAAATTTTGAAGCCTCTAATAATCAGGATATTTTTAAAGTTTCTTTTTCTTCCTGGGAACGCAGCTTTATATACTTCCATTTGCCTGAACGGTACCTGAGATATATAATGGCAGAACGGGTATACTGGTCTAGCGTCAATGCCACCCAGGCCCCTATAAGTCCGAAATGCAATACATTAACCAGGATATAGGCAATCCCTACTCTGAATACCCATATCCCTAAAAACGAAGCATATAATGGATATTTAGTATCTCCTGCACCTCTTAAGGCGCCGGCTAAGGTCAGCTGAGTTGATTGACCGGGCTGGGCCAATGCCATTATTTTTAAAACCATCCCCGCCATGGCCGCAACTTCCAAATCTTTTGTATATAAGAGGGCCATCGGATAGGAAAACAAAATAAATATAAGGCCCATTATACAAGCTATAACCATGGAAATATGATGCACAATGTCCCCGCACTGTTTGGCCTTTTCTTCGTCATTGGCACCAAGATTTTGGCCTACAAGTGTGGTGGCAGCTATACCAAAGGCCATGCTGGGTGCAAAGGTCAGGCCGCTTATATTAAGTCCTATCTGATGAGCGGCATAACCTGCAGTACCTATAGTGGATACCGTCCTGGCAAAAATCATAAGCCCGCTTTGCAGAATAAATTGTTCAATTGCTGCTGGAAGTCCTATGGAAAACATTTTTCTAATTATTTCCGTATCAACTTTCAACATGCTTCTTATGTTAATCTTTACACGGGAATGCTTTGAGAAAAATATTATATACAACGCTATAAAACATGCTAAAAGCCTTGAGAGAGATGTTGAAACGGCAGCTCCGGCAACACCCCACTCGGGAAAACCGAATTTCCCGTAAATGAGCACATAATTTCCAAAAACATTTAACAGATTGCTCCCAACGTTGTACATCATAGGAATTTTTGTCTCACCGGCGCCGCGAAGGGCAGCGGTTACACCAAGGGAAACAGCCTGAAAAACAAGTCCTGCAGCTACAATTCTAAAATATGAGGTTCCGTAACCTATGGTATCTGCGTTTGCTCCCATAAAAATTATAATTTGCCGCGAAAAAATAAAGCCTATGCTGCTCATTATTAACCCCAGAATAATATTTATAATTACAGTCTGGCGGGCAACGTCGTTGGCTTTTTCCCGGTTTCCTGCGCCTATGTTCCAGGCTACTAATGTAGTTGTACCGACATTTATGGCTGCAAATACTGCGAGGAGAAGCATGAAAGGCTGATTGGTCAGCCCGACGGAGGCAATGGCGGCAGGACTCAATTGACCCACCATAATCATATCCACCATGCCAAATAGCGTTGACATGACAAGTTCCACAAATGCAGGGATAGTAATCTTTAAAATCTCCCGCCTTATGGAACCCGATTCGGATGGAGCCGCGTGTGATTTGTAATTCAATTCCTTCAATTATAGTCCTTCTTTCTTTGACGTCTGTTTACATATATTGGATTATAATACTGTTATAAGTTTTTGTCAAATCATGTATTTCTTCGGTATGGCTTTTTATTTTGTATTATAACAAATTGCATTGTATTAACCGTGGTTTTTACCGATTAAAACTTAAAGCCCTTAAAATGTCATTTGCTTTAAATAAGTTATTGTCGCTTTCGAACATAAACAAGGCTGTCTTGCCGGCATCTCCTGATATACCTGGTGAAACCAGATAAGCTTCAAATCTTTTATCCTTATCCACGTCAGCACCGTCGGCAAGGAAAAAAACTATATCCTGTTTTTCATGATAGTAGGTTCTTCCGCCTTCCCATATCTTTTTAATTTTATCTCCCGATACATCATAGGCCGCAAAAACACCATTATGCCTGTCACTTGCTAATGGTGACATAACAACCATCTCATTTTTGCCATCTGCATTTATATCCTTGATTGTTATATTGATTTTTCCCTTTATATTCATGTCCATTTCTTTGTCTATGTTAAAGAAATTGCCGTCAAAGCTGTAAAATACAAGCCTATTATCCTCCGTCACAGCTGCTAAATAACCCTCATCATTAAAGATACCTATGTCTGCAGAGATAAAATTATAAGAGCCGGGAAGTATATAATCTTTGCATTCGGCTTTACCCTCTACAATATTTACAACAGACAGTTTATTTTTATCCCCAAGTATGTAAAAACTGCAGGGACCATTGGATTGAAGCCTTCCCTTAAATACGGAAATGATTGTCTCTAAGCCTATAGGTCCGAATTTTGCTATTTCCCTGCTGCTTTCTATCAGACTGTAAATGCTTATGCTCTTATCCTCATAAAGAACAGCCAATTCATCCCTTTTATCAAGATTCATATCCAATAACCTGTATTGTATTACTCTGTTTTCAGTTAAAATTCCTAATTTCCCGTCTGCAGGCTTTCCTGAAAGAAAGCGTATGTCATTAATGGATGTCTCTCCCATCTTTATGCCTTCCTTGAAAACTTCATAATTCCCATCACCATCTGTATCTCCTAATTGTATTATATCTTTAATGAAGCTGTCGGACACAATAGACGAAGATGGGACATTATATGTAAATTCCTCGGGATAAGTATCTCTTACAGGTACAAAGCCAATCATTCCGATATCATGCAGAATATATGCTGAAGTTTTAATTACTAAAAAAATCAATGCAGCTGTAAATATAAATGTTACAGATGCCGAAGCAGGCATATTCCATTTTTCCGGACTGTCTTTATATACCTTTCTGGCATATATGGCCTCATCCCTCCCCCCTGATGTAACTACAGTACAGGCTACCATATCGTGCCACGACCTTTTTCTTCTGCTAAATATAATTGTAATGTATCCGAAATTCAGGAATGCTCCTGATATGTATTTAGAAAATTCCCTTATTATAACCTGGCCTAAGACAAGCTTGCCGGAATTTCTGGATATCACCCTTACCCCAAATAACAACTTCCCAATAGTAGCGCCCCAAATATAAGTAAATATAATTCTATGGAGCATATCGAAAATAAAACCAAAGAGCAAAGCAAAGGTAATTCCCTCGAGCTTATATATAAAATATCCTGCTGCCGCTGCAATGGCAAAATCTGCTCCTCTTGCAAAAGCCCTTTCAATAAAGCCGCTATAATCAATGGATTTATATAAAGAAGCGCTTGTCTTTTTTACATCCGTCTCAAAATTATTTCCCATAAGCTTACCCCTTTCATTTAGAAAATTAAGCCCTAGAAAACAATATTCTATACATTATCCATATTTTCCTTCTTTTTACATTTGATGTTCATGATCCAAATACCATTCTGCAAATAATGCAGGATGCTATAACTCCGGCTCCATGGGCTAAAATAGCGCTTATTAACGTATGCCGCATTTTTTTTATCCCTATGGCACCATAGTATACCGCCATGGTATAAAATATGGTCTCTGTTGAGCCCATCATGGTAGATGCTATCCTCCCAATCAGAGAATCGGGACCGTATTTTTGTATTATCTCTGCCGTTATGCCCAATGAGCCGCTCCCTGACATTGGTTTCATCAATACCAGGGGAAGAACCTCCGGAGGGATTCCCAGTAATTTCAACGCCGGGGCACAAGCTGCCGTTATAAGGTTCAGCGCACCTGATTCTCTTAAAATGGCTATGGCAAAGAGCATGGTAACCAGATAGGGAAGTATCTTAATGGATATATTAAAACCCTCCATTGCACCTTCCACAAATACCTCATAGAGCTTTACCCCTTTTAAATAACCAAATATAAGCACCCCCAATATGATAAAGGGGACGGTGTATATGGTAAACTGCTTTATTATAGCTGCCATAGAATACCCCTCCTATTCATAGCTTTTTTCAAGAAGCTTACAGGATATAAAACCCACTGCTGCTGCTATAACTGTCGACATTATTGTAGTAAAAATTATTTCCGAGGGGTTTTTGGAACCTGCTGCAGCTCTTAATGATATAATGGTAGCAGGAATAAGCTGCAAACAAGCGGAATTAATAACAAGAAACATTACCATTGAATTTGTTGCTTTATCCTTATTGGCGTTTATCTTTTGAAGCTCCTCCATGGCCTTTATTCCAAAAGGGGTGGCTGCATTGGATAACCCCAGCATATTTGAAGCCATGTTCATTATAATGGCGCTCATGGCAGGATGGCCTGAGGGAATGCCGGGAAAAATGAGCTTTAAAAAAGGAGTCAATATTTTTCCTATAATGTCCGTAAGCCCTGACTTCTCAGCTATTTTCATTACACCGCACCAAATGCATATAATACCCATCAATCCTATTGTGAGTTCGACAGCTGCCGCGCCGCCTTTCATAGCAGCATTTGTTACAGCGTCCGTACTGCCGTTTAAAAAGGAAAGAAAAAAACCTATAAATATCATGAAAAACCAGATAATATTTATCACTACTGTAATACCTCCTAAAATTACTTATACAGAGAAGACCTCTCCTCTGCGTTCTATTTATAAATATATGAGAACATAAGGTATAATTATTGCAGTAAATAAATTTATGAGAAAATATAAATTAAATGCTTTTTTATTGAATATGATTTATAATAGTAGTACAATATCTCATATGGTTAAGAGTCCCCTGTATAAGCCATGTATAAATAACATGTTAAGGAGGGATTTTATGAATTCACAAGAAGTTATGAGGTACGTAGAGAGCGAATATGAAATTATTCGGCTTACTCCATGTGAAGTTTGCGGCGGCGAATATCTCCATAATTATCAGGAAATAGTAAGCAAAGACGATAGTATGTATGATATATTGATTTGTGCCTGTTCAAAATGTGGTCATGAAAAATCCTTTGAGTTCCATGCCCCATACCTTGAAGAAATAAAGAAAAAAACAAAGAAGAAGGACTCTATGTATAATTAACCGGAGGAATGTGATATTGGAAAAAGATATATCCAAACAGCTGAAGATAATCGATACCGAAATTTCCAAAGCAATAAGCACGATAAATGAGCTTGAAAAAAAGCTGGAGAATATAAAAACCGACGATGAAGGAAATGTCATAAAGGAAGATTGTACAATTCTTCGCCAGAAATTTTCTTCTTTTAACAGCTCCCTTCAGGAATTAACCAAAATGCTGGTTGGTATAGGAATTATTGAAAATGAATAAAAAGAGAGTATTGAAAGCTTTTAAGGCTTTACAATACTCTTTTTTATTACGAAGAACAATGTTCCTTAATACCGCCGGTAATCTATGGACTGGTATATATTCTTATTGTGCAGCAACAAGGTTCCCCGCTAGCAATCCTTGATTGCTATAGCAGGTGAGTTTTTATTATTCTTCCATAATAAGCTTGTCTTTTTCTAAGATATGCTTGTCTATCCAATCCACCACAAAGTTCAATATATCCATTATGTATTTATCCTGGTCGTTATCAATAGTGTTTAAATCTATGCTGTTTACCTTCTCTAAAAAATCGGTATGCTCTACTTTATGGGACAGGAACTTTTTATATCCTCTGGATTGCATAAATTCTTCTTCGAACTTGAAGTGGAAAACCGTATAATCCTTAAGCTCTTCCAATATCTCAACAATTTTATCAAATTTATCGGTATAGAATTGGTTCTTCATAAGTTCAAAAGCTCTGTCTGCTATTTCAAAAAGTTTCTTGTGCTGCTCATCAATACGGGCTACACCAATGCTGTATTCGTCCTTCCATCTTATCATCTAAATCACGCTCCCTCATAATGAAATAATGAATTTAATTTATGTTCATGAAATATATACATGACCATAACCTAAGCAAAATTATTTCATCGAACCAAATATAATCATTATTTCCTGATATGATATATTATGACAATAATATACAGCATATATCCTTTCTTGTCTACCGGAAATTCAAAACAAACTACATAAATTAATCAATAATATATATAGAATATTAAAACAATATAATGTAATATTGGCATAACCGCCAGTTAGTGATAATATAATTACAACTAATCTCAAGGAGTGGATAAAATGAGAGGCATAATAACCGTTATAGGAAATGATAAAGTTGGTATAATTGCAGGGGTAAGCACCCTGCTGGCAGCAAAAAATGTCAATATTTTAGACATTACTCAGACAGTTATGCAAGACATATTTACAATGATTATGCTCGTAGACTTATCAAAAATGGATATATCTTTTACAGAACTTAAGGACAGCCTGAACTCAGTAGGCGAAAACTTGGGAATTTCTATAAGAATTCAAAGAGAAGACACTTTCAATTCCATGCACCGCATTTAGGAGGTAAAAATTTTGATAAACACCACAGAGATAATGGAAACCATCAGCATGATCGATAAGCAGAAGCTGGATATCCGCACCATAACCATGGGCATATCCCTCTTGGATTGCTGTCATTCCGATGGTAATACAGCCCGTTCTAAAATATATGATAAGATAACCCGATATGCCGAAAAGCTTGTTAAAGTGGGCGAGGATATAGAATCCGAGTATGGAATTCCTATAATAAACAAAAGAATATCCGTCACTCCCATTTCTTTGGTTGCCGAGGCAAGTAATGAAGAAACTTATGTAAAATTTGCTCAGACCCTTGATAATGCTGCTAAAACTGTAGGGGTGAATTTTATAGGCGGATTTTCAGCCCTGGTCCATAAAGGATATACCAACGGAGATAGGAAGCTCATAATGTCCATACCCGAGGCTTTGAATATAACTGAAAGAGTATGTGCCTCCGTTAATGTAGCCACCACGAAAACAGGAATAAATATGAATGCCGTCAAGCTCATGGGACAGATAATAAAGGAAGCGGCAAACCTCACAGCCGACAGGGACGGCTTAGGCTGCGCAAAGCTGGTTGTATTTGCAAACGCCCCTGAAGACAATCCCTTTATGGCAGGCGCCTTCCATGGCGTCGGTGAACCGGACTGTGTAATAAATGTGGGAGTAAGCGGCCCCGGAACTGTAAAGGCTGCCTTGGAAACCCTTAAGGATGCGGATTTTGATACGGTAGCCGAAATCATCAAAAGGACAGCCTTTAAAATAACAAGGATCGGGCAGTTAGTTGCACAAGAAGCTTCCAAGAGGCTTAATGTGCCCTTCGGAATCGTGGATTTATCCTTAGCCCCCACTCCAGCCGTCGGTGACAGCGTTGCACATATACTGGAAGAGATGGGTTTGGAAAGCTGCGGAGCACCAGGAACTACTGCTGCGCTGGCTCTTTTAAACGATGCGGTTAAAAAAGGCGGCACCATGGCATCATCTCACGTGGGAGGATTAAGCGGAGCATTTATTCCCGTCAGTGAAGATGCAGGTATGATTGATGCCGTTGAAAAAGGGGCTTTATCCATTGAAAAGCTGGAAGCCATGACCTGTGTATGTTCCGTTGGATTGGATATGATAGCCGTTCCTGGAAGCACCAGTGCGGAAACCATAGCAGGTATCATTGCCGATGAAGCTGCCATTGGAGTTATAAATAACAAAACCACGGCTGTACGCATTATCCCTGCCCCTGGCAAGGACGTGGGGGATAGTGTTGAATTCGGCGGATTATTAGGCAGAGCGCCTATTATGGCAGTAAATAAATTTTCAAGCGAAAAATTCATCAATAGAGGCGGGAGAATACCCGCACCGATACACAGCCTCAGAAATTAAATATAAATGAGCATGATAGCAGAGGTGACAAAATATACCTCTGCTTATATTTTAATGAAAGGAAGGATAAAATCATGAAAATAGCTCCCTTCAAGCTGGAAAGATACTTCGCTAATTACGAATTCAATACATCCTTTTTATTATGCACTTCAGACTGTGAGTCCATGTCTATAGGCGAGCTTCTATCTTTAGAGAAAGGATCCGAAGATGAATTTAAAAATCACTGGCTGGGTTATACAGAGTCCCAGGGTAATCCTGTTCTTAAGGAAGAGATTTCCAGGTTTTATGAAAAGACCTCAGCTTCAGAAATACTCGTCCATTCAGGTGCCGAAGAAGCAATTTTTACTTTCATGAACGCTGTCTTGAAATATAAGGATCATATTATAGTACACTATCCCTGCTATCAGTCCCTTTTTGAAATAGCCCATTCAATAGGATGTGAAATAACAAAATGGGAGGTAAAGGAAGAAAATAACTGGGAGCTTGATATAGGATTTTTGAAGGAAAACATAAAAGAAAATACAAAGGCTATAATTATTAATTGCCCCCACAATCCTACAGGCTACCTTATGAGCAAAGAAAAATTATATGAAATTACAAATATAGCAAAACATCACAATATATTTCTTTTTTCCGATGAAGTATACAGATATTTGGAATACGATGAAAAAGACAGGATTCCTGCTGCCTGTGACATATATGATAACGCAGTATCTTTGGGGGTTATGTCCAAAACTTTCGGGCTTCCGGGACTGAGAATCGGATGGATTGCGACAAAAAATAAAGAGAGCTACAATAATATGGCTGCCTTTAAAGACTATACCACCATATGCAACAGCGCTCCCAGCGAATTTTTATCCATTATCGCACTTAAGAACAAGGAAAAAATAATAGAGCGGAACAAAGCTATAGTTATAAGAAATCTTACATTGCTGGATGCATTTTTTGAAAGGTATAGTGATTTTTTTACCTGGGTCAGGCCAAAAGCCGGTTCTATAGGTTTTCCCGGCATCAAAACAGGTGTGGATATAGAAAAATTCTGTATAGATCTGGTTGAAAAAAGCGGCGTGCTGCTTTTACCGGGTACATATTATGATTCAAACAGCAGAAACTTCAGGATAGGCTTTGGCAGATATAATATGCCGGAAGCCCTTGAACACTTCCATGAGTATTTTAAAATTCAAAACAATCTATAGGTTCGCAGTTATGAAAAACCATACTTTCTCATAAAAAATTCATAGCGATAATTTACCGGAACCTTTATTGCAAGGCTGCGTCTTTATTATAAAATTTTATTCTTAAGGGTATGAAGCTTTGTATAAAAAGAAACTTAAGCCTATCTTGTCATTAATGATTGTATCATTGGGGATTTTTATTTGCTGCAGATATGGTCAATATATTTTAGTTTGGCAGGTGAATCCAAAAATCCATGCAAATGGCATTAAATTAATGATGCCAGCCAGCAAAGTAAGAAACTTAATAGGAGAAGAAGATGAATACATCCAGGGATTTGGAGGCTATATATTATCCTATCCAAGCAAAGGCCTTAGGTTAACTTTATTGAACGATGAGGATACGGATTTTTATCATAAAGTATCTGAAATCAGTATTTCCAGCCCAGAATATACACTGTTTGATATCACAATTGATGAAGATTTTAAGAAAGTTTTGAACAATATCCACAAGCATGGCTTTAAAAGAGAAAAACCAGGGTATCCTGGGTATTGGAAAGGAAATGCCTATATAATAATTGATACTGACTCTGATAAAATAAAAGGTATTACTATAGGTATGAAGGACAGCGTCTCCAGTTCCCGGACCTATTAAATACAAAACGGTCAGCTTGCAGTTTTAAAAGAAAATAATATGTCATTCAAGGAGTTTCGTATTGTATGCCTTCTATAACGACGCTATACTCTTTTCTTAAATCAACATACTTCTTATCAAATGAAGTAACGGACTGTTTTACAACTTTTATTTTGGGTCTCAAAGGCATGTTTGAAAAGATTTCCTCAACCACGCCAATGTCGCCGTTGCTGAGCCTTACAAGAGTTCCTATAGGATATGGCACTATCTTTTTAACGAAAGCGCTGACAATTTTATAGTCAAAGTGCCTATCCGCCGCCCCCATAAGATATTCAATGGCTTCATTAGGCGACATGGCTCTTCTGTATGGCCTGTCCGAGGTCAAGGCATCGTATACATCTGCTATTGCCGCAACCTTCGCAAATTCATGAAGGCTCTCTCCTTTTAAACCGTCAGGATATCCCGTTCCATCCACCTTTTCATGATGGTGGAGTATTATATTCCTTGAGAGCATGCTGATATCGAAATTATCTCTTACATAATCATAACCATCAACGGGATGAAGCTTTACAATGGAATATTCGCTGTCAGTCAGGCTCCCGTTTTTAAGTAATATGTCAACCGGCATAAAAACTTTTCCTATATCATGAAGCATTGCTCCTATTGCCAAATCTAAAAGCCTGCTTCTGTCAAATTTAAGTTCAATTCCTATGATTACAGACAGAATAGTAACATTTATGCAATGTTCATATGTATAATTATCCATACTCTTTATATCCACAAGATTGATAAGCAAATCCTTTTGCTCTAAAAGCTCATCTAATATTTCATTGGCTACCTTTGAAATAGAGTTTATTATTTTATCTCTATTCTTGGCATTTCTTTCCTTGTATGTGGCATTCTTATTTTTTGATAAAAATTCGAAACCGCCCTTTATGGTTTTTATGGCTTTTTGACGGAGTTCAGGCTTTATGATATCTTCAATTTCCGAATCACTGTAACTGTCATTTACATATAAAGACTGTATACCAATTAATTCAACCCTCTTAATCATATCTTTATTGAGCTTATACCCTTTGGCCAGCAGTACTCTGCCATCTCTATCATATATGGTTTTTGCAAGGATGCTGTTTTCCTTTATACAATTAACAGGCACGAGTCGCATTTTTTTCTTCCTTTCGTCTGTCTTATCATATGTTAACTTATTGTATAAACTTCAAATTTCAGATATAATTTTACCTAATTTTACAACGTGACTTATATTATACAATATTTTGCTAAAAAAAGCCAGTGTATATAACGCGGTATAAAAGTTACTATTCAGTAAAAAGCATAATAAGAAGTTAATATTGTATCCGTAAAATATACAACATCGCTAATAATATAATATAAAACTAATTATTTACATATTAACCGTAAACCCTTAAAAGATCAAATATATACCTGTTCAATAAAGCTTTTGTCATACTGTGTACAAAAACTAAATAATAAAGAATTTTATTTCATTTTTTAAATAAATTTACATATTCTATGCCGCTAAATAAGAAAATCATGTCGTATTACAAATGTAAGGATTGGCTGAGTATTTATGCAGACATTCACAGAGCGCTAATCAAACAGTATTTTTTATGACTTTTAAAAATAACGCCTTTGTCGAAATTATGTGTATTATCAAATATTGTAAAGCTTAGATATTTACATGTTTTAATTTTTGGTTTACACTATTTAAGGTAATTCTTTTTTATAGGACTGAATGGCAGAGAGCTTTGATATAGGCTGTTTTAACTGCTATTTCCTTATTTTTATTCCATATATTCAATAAACATTTTTATGAAATTTTTCAAAAAAATATTTTTTATAGAAAAATTTAAAAAAAATATATTGACTTATATTGGAATTTTTGTTACTATTTTTACATAACATATGTCGATATTTGCAGAAATCGAGAGGAGAAATTTATGAAATCAACAGGTATAGTTAGAAGAGTGGATGAGTTAGGCAGAGTTGTTATTCCAATAGAATTGAGAAGAACTCTGGATATCGCAGAAAAAGATGCTTTAGAGATATATGTCGACGGTGAACAGATTATCCTAAAGAAATATGAACCAGCCTGCATATTTTGTGGCCAAGCTAAGGACGTTCTTATGTATAAAGGCAAAAATATATGCAGCAAATGCCTTGATGAATTAAAAGACAAAGATATATAAAGTTATAGGTGACACATTAAGTGTCACCTATTTTTCTATTCTATAGTATATTTATACAGTTCCCTTTTTGAAATTCCCCTATCCTTGGCAGCCATCTTCAATGCATCCTTTTTATTAAAACCTTTCTTTATGTAAATATCAATGTGCTCCTCAATGCTCATTGATTGCCAATGTCTTTGCTGTTCTTCAATGAGTTCCTTTTTATCTTTTCCTTCAATTATAATTACATATTCACCTCGGGGTTCCTTATTATCATAAACTTGCAATGCTTCTTTAAGACTGACTCTTAATATCTCTTCAAATTTTTTTGTCAGCTCCCGGCAAATTGCTACCTTTCTGTTGCCAAGGCATTCAAGCAGATCCTTCAATGTATTTTTTATCCTGTGAGGCGCTTCATATATTATTACCGTCCTGATTTCGTCTTTCAGGGTTTCCAAAACTTCCTTCCTGCCTTTGTTTTCCCTGGGTAAAAAACCCTCAAAAATAAATTTTCCTGTAGAAAATCCGGAAAGTACCAGTGCCGTTATCAAAGCCGTCGGCCCTGGAATTGCTTCAACCTCTATACCTTCATGGATACACAGCCTGACCAGATCTTCTCCCGGGTCTGATATACCTGGCATACCGGCATCGGTGACAAGAGCTATATTTAAACCTTCCTTAAGCTTTTGAATTAAGAGGGGGCCCATTTCTTTTTTGTTATGCTCATGATAGCTAATCATAGTCTTTTTAGTTTCAATATGATTCAGAAGCTTAATGGACTGTCTGGTATCCTCAGCTGCTATTATGTCAACTTCTTTTAATACCCTTATCACCCTTAAGGTCAGGTCTTCTAAATTGCCTATGGGAGTCCCGCACAAGTAAAGCTTTCCCATTACGCCTCACCTCTTCTATATATTTCATCTATCTCTTTTGTATAGCTTCCATTTCCATCATATACATATAAAGGATCCATAAATTTCAAAAACGCCTTGCCGTATTTTAAACCTTCAATCAAAAGCAGATTGGGCCTTTTCCCGGGATAAGGATGGACAAATCTAACCCTTTTGGGCTCTAACTTATATTGGCGCATTAAAAATAAAATATCCACTATTCTCTCCGGCCTGTGCACCATGAAAAACCTTCCGTTATTCTTTAAAAGCCTTGATGAAACTGAAATGACATCCTCTAAGGTACACTTGACTTCATGCCTTGAAATTGCCTTGGCATCCTCGGGATTGACTATCCCCGACCCTCCGTGCTTATAGGGGGGGTTTGTTGTTATGGCATCAAAGCTTTCCTTTCCGAATATATCCAGAGCATTGTTTATATCTTCGTTAAATATCTTAACCCTATGATCTATATGGTTAAGGAGCATGCTCCTTTGAGCCATCTCAGCCACTTCACTTTGTATTTCAAGGCCTATTATTTCACCGGCTTCTGTTTTTCCAGCCATCAATATGGGGACAATACCGGTACCTGTACCCAAATCCATTACCCGCTGTCCCTTTTTTATTTCAGCAAAATCGGATAGAAGCACGGCGTCGACACCAAAGCAGAAGCCTTCGACATTTTGTATAATTTTTAGACCTTTAAGCTGCAGATCATCTATTCTCTCGTTTTCTTTTATATTAGCTTCCATATTATCACCATTGAATGAACAGTATGATTTATAATTCATTTATAATGCTTCTGAGCATATCTTCTTCCATGTATCCTGCATGGACTCTTTTTATTATTCCATCCTCATCTATTATAAATGTGGTGGGAAATCCCCTTATGGCAAATAATTGACTTACCTTGCCATCGGTATCCATTACAGGCTTTATGCCAAATGAGTTTTCTTTAAGATACTCTGTAACCACATCTAAGCTGTCATTGTAATCCACAACCAAAAGCTCAATATTTTTATCCCTGTATTCATTATAAACCTTCATAAAGCCCGGCATTTCCCTTGTACACCATATGCACCATACTCCGAAAAAATTAAGCAGAACTTTTTTTCCTCTGTAATCAGAAAGCTTTACTTCATTGCCTTCAATATCATATAAAGTGAAATCAGGGGCTTGTTTTCCCTGGGTGATTCCAGTCTCTTTGTTTACTCCGTTTTCTGTGCTTTCCTTATTTGTATTTTCCTGTTCTATGGATGTAATAACTGATTTCATATCATCCTTTTTCCCTAAAACTGTACAGGATGTCAAAATCATTGAGATTGAGATTAATATGAATATAATCCTTTTCATAAACTTCTCCTTTTTATGTAAAGACTTACTTTGCTAAAATTGGGTTAACTTATTGAGCCATCCTGTATATAGTGCAATACCTAAAAATATGAGAATAATGCCGCTTACAGTATTTATAATGCTGCTATATCTTTGAATAAGTTTAAGCTTTTTAACCATATATTCCATAAGTGCTGCGGTTATGATAAAAGGTATGGAAAGCCCCATGGAATAAATCGTAAGCAAATATCCTCCGAAGGCTGCGCTTTCCGATGTACCTGCTATAAACAATACAGAGCTTAAAATAGGCCCTATACATGGGGTCCATCCAAAGGCAAAGGCTGCTCCAAACAGCAGGGAATTTAATATACTGCTTTTTTTAAATACTGCATTTATTCTCTTTTCCTTATATAAAAATCCTATCTTTAATATGCCCATGTGGAACAATCCGAAAACAATTATTGCAACTGCTGCAATTTTCATAAGCACATATCTGTATTCATTCAATAATTGGCCTAAAGCGCTGGCGGTAGCTCCCATGGCGATAAAAACAAGGGTAAGCCCCAGGCTGAAAAACAGGGAATTTATGATAAGGGCCCTTTTATCCTGCCTGCCTATGGTTGCTTCTCCTGACAGATACCCTATATAAACGGGAAGCAAAGGCAGAAGACAGGGAGATAAAAATGATGCCATGCCTTCTATGAATACCAGATATAAAGATATATTCTTCATTGTATTCCTCCTATACCCTATATAGGTATGTAAAATTATAACATAAACCGCTTAAACACACAAATTAAAAAAGACCTTGAAGGTCTTTTTTAAACAAAATTAATTATTCTCCAACAGGGGCTCCAACGGGACAGACATTTGCACAATTTCCGCAATCTATGCAAGTGCTTCCATCTATTACATAAATTGAATCTCCTTCACTTATGCAGCTTACCGGACATTCTGCAGCACATGCACCACAGCTGATACAAGCATCAGTAATTTTATATGCCATGAATCTCACCTCCCCTAGAAGTATAGCATGTCCATTCTTATTCTATCACTATTCCATGATTATGAAAAGTCCATAAGTCTGGTACATTTTTGTCAATGGTATCAATAATTCTTCTAACTTTCTTTAAAGAGATTGTTAATTTCTTCAGGCGTAACATCCTCATTTTGTTCAATTACTATATTGTCATCCGTAGCATCACCCTCGGTGCTTCCTTTTATGATTGTAACAGTTGTGATGGGGTACAGCCTGAATTCTTCATCACCTTCGGAATTCACTATTTTCACTTTAACGCTTTCCTTTACTACGCTATTTTCAACAACCTCCCCTGTTCCGTCAGGGGTGTTTACGATACAGCCTACTCTGGGGAGCTGTTTTCTTATAAATTCATAAGTATCCTGTTCATATTTCAAGCAGCACATCAATCTGCCGCATATTCCCGATATCTTTGTAGGGTTTAGGGACAAATTCTGCTCCTTTGCCATTTTTATGGACACCGGAGCAAATTCACCCAAAAATGATGCACAGCACATTTGCCTTCCGCAGGGCCCTAATCCCCCTACCATCTTGGCCTCGTCCCTAACGCCTATCTGCCTTAATTCTATCCTGGTTTTAAATATTGCAGCCAGATCCTTTACCAGTTCCCTGAAATCAACACGTCCGTCTGCAGTAAAATAAAATATCACTTTATTATTGTCAAAGGTGTACTCAACATCCACCAGCTTCATGGAAAGACCATGCTCTTCAATTTTTTTAATGCAAACATCAAAGGACTGCTTTTCTTTTTCCTTGTTTTCAGCATCCCTTTCCTCATCTTCTTCTGTGGCTGATCTAAGCACTTTTTTTAAAGGGGCAACGATATCATCCTCGCTTACATCCTTTGGACCTACCACTACTTCTCCGAACTCAATTCCTCTGGCCGTCTCAACGATGGCAAATTCTCCGGGTGCAACAGGTATATTATCCGGATCGAAGTAATATATCTTACCGGCGCTCTTAAACCTTATTCCTACAACAGTAACCATTCTAACCCTCCTGTATATTAAGCAGCATAGTTTCAATAGAAAGCTGAAAATTAGCATTTGCTTTTATATTTTTTAAAGTATCTTTAATACTGTTTATAATCTTATTGATATTGGCTGAAGTCAGCTTTGAAGATTCATCAATAATTATATCCTCTTTATCTAAGTTTATCAAAAAGCTCTCATCCTTAGTCTCTTTATAAATTAAAATATCTCTGTACCATGAAATCATTACATCCAGTATATATTCAATGTTGTCTTTATTATTTAAAAAGTAGTCAACCTTTGATAAAACATAAAAAGTATCGTTTTTAAATAACTTTCTTATGATTTCAATTATCTCGTCTCTGTCCTTCTTCCCCCTATTATCCTGTATAATTTCAAGTGCTCTTCCTATTATACCATTTGAAAGGGCGGCAATGTATCTTATTTCTTTTTCATCTACGCACTGCTTTTTTAAAAATAATTCCACATCCCTTTGGGATGCCCTTGAAAATTTGAATATCTGGCATCTTGATGCAATCGTTGTTAAAAGAGTATGCTGCTTTTCAGCAAGCAATATTATGACTGCATGACCCGGCGGCTCCTCTAAGGTCTTTAGCAGTGCATTCTGTGCCTCTTCTGTCATTTTATCAGCCTCATAAATAATGAATACCTTGATTCCCTTTTCATAAGGCTTTTTTTGTATATTTGCCTGAAGCTCTCTTATATCATTAATGGAGATACTTCCTCCCAATTTTTTTACATGTATTATATCAGGATGGTTTTTATCCTGTGCTTTTATGCAGGAGGGGCAGTGACCGCAAGGGTTGACTCCCTTTTCCCTGCAGTTTAATGTATTTGCAAATATAGATGCTGCTATGCTTTTCCCCACGCCATCCGGGCCTGAAAAGAGATATGCATGGGCTATCCTGCCCTTTTCAATGGAGTTTTTAAGGCTTAAAACAGCACTATGTTGTCCTGCAATGTCTTCAAAAACCATACTGATTATCCTTTCATATATATTTCTTCACAATACTATAAACATCATCGTGTATTTCGTCAATGGTTCTTATATTATTATCCCTTACGCAGTCTACTTTCTCCCAGCTGTATTTCTCTGATACGTACAAGGCATTATTATACGAATCGGCTAAATATCCTTTATGGCTCTCATGTATGTCCTTCTCTTTTTTCCCTGTAATCTTATTTGCTCTCTCCTCCATAAGCTTTTGGCTGAATTCAGGAGGCATATTCAAAAATATCACACAATTGGGAATGGGAAGTTTGTACATATTGAACTCATAATCCCACAGCCAGTTTAAATATTTATCCTTCTCATCCCTCTTAAGCTTGGCAGCCTGATGCAGCATATTTGACGTGGTATACCGGTCAGAGATTATTATACCTCCGCCTTTGTAAAAACGCTCCCACTCAGTCTTATACGAAGCATACCTGTCAACTGCATAAAAGCTTGATGCGATGTAGGGGTCCACATCTGCAGGATTTTTGCCGAAACTGCCCCCTAAATACATTTTAACCAAAGTTGAGGAAGGGCTGTTATAATTGGGGAACTCTACTTTTTTAATTACATGTCCTTCATTTCTCAATCTTTCAAAAAGCTTAGCGGCCTGGGTAGCTTTACCACTGCTGTCCGACCCTTCAATGATGATTAACTTTCCTTCCATTTCATATCCTTCCCAATACGCTTTAATTTTTATTTTATAACGGCTATTTTATCCAGCCGCTGGTCACGGGGACCGTTTATCTTTATTCCTGCTTCCTTGGTCTTTATTATATTTTCAATAATATCCCTTGTAATGATTTCACCCGGAAGAATGACGGGAATTCCCGGAGGATAGGGAGCGATAATTTCGGCGCTTATCCTTCCGTCGCTCATTTCAAAATCTATCATCTCCATGGGCTCATATATCGCCTCTCTGGGACTTAAAGCCTGATAAGGCATCTTCCAGTCAATAAGAGGTATATCCCTTATCTCCCTTTCACTTTTATATTTATTGGAAATGTCACACAAGGCATCATATAATTTTTCATAGTCTCCCTTTTCATCACCTATTGTAGCCATTGCCAGTATGTTATACAAATCGCTCAATTCCATTTGAATCTTATATTCTTTTCTAAGTATATCAGCTATTCTGGTTCCTTGCATTCCGAAATTTTTAAAATTTATAGTCACCTTTGTAGGGTCAAAATCCACAATACCGTGCTGGCCTATTATTTCCCTTCCGAAACAGTATATATCAGATATGGTATTTACCCTTTCCCTGAAGACGTCCAATGTACTCAGAAGCTCTTCATATAATTCCTCTCCGTACTCTTCCATCTGATATCGTGCAATGTCCAAGCTTGCCATCAATATATAGGAAGGGCTGGTAGTCTGGGTAAGCCTTAGCATAAACTCAATCTTTTCAACATCCACCCTGCCCTTTCTGACATGGAGCATAGAGCTTTGAGTAAAGGATGAAAGAGTTTTATGAGCACTTTGGGCAGCGCAATCAGCTCCCGCATCCATGGCATTCAAGGGGAGCTTCCTGCTAAAGGGCAAATGAGCGCCATGGGCTTCATCAACCAGCAATACCATGTTGTTCCTGTGAACCAGCTCTGCTATTGCCTCTATATCCGAACAGGTGCCATAAAATGTGGGGTTTGTGACCAGCACTGCCTTTGCCTCAGGATTTTCTCTTATTGCTTCCTCTATTTTCAGAGGCGACACTGAAACTGCTATGCCTTTTTCAAGGTCCACATCAGGTTCATAATAAACAGGCCATAATCCTCCTATAATCATGGCTCCTACCACAGCCCGATGGCTGTTCCTCGGGACGATGATCTTATCTCCGTGATTGGTTACTCCCAGTATCATTGAATATACTCCGCAGGTAGTACCGTTGACGAGAAAGTAAGTATAATCCGATCTAAACGCACGGGCTGCCAGCTCCTGAGCTTCTTTTATTATGCCTTCGGGGAGATGCAGATTATCCAGCCCTGGAATTTCAGTCTGGTCCAAATATAAAATATTATTTTTAAAGTCCGCTCTTTCATTAATCCTTAATATGCTCCTGCCGTTTTTATGCCCGGGCATATGGAAGGATGTATTTCCTTCCTTTATATATTCCATTATCCCATCGTAAAGCGGTGTCTTGTTTATCAAAGCAATTCCTCCAGTTTTAACTTTTATTATTATTCTACTAGAAATTATCTTTTCCCTTTAATATTACCAAAAATAATGCTATAATTCGTCCAGCGATAAAATTCAGATATATACGTTAGATTGTGCCTATATTGGGCGTACTCATAAAAAATAATTCCGGCTGTCAGCCGGAATTATTTGGATGGTTCCTTCAAGAAAATTTCACCGTATATGTTCTTTTTTATCAATTCTCTATAAATTTCATAGTTTTCATCGTTTATATCGGTATTAACCAGGGTTTCTTCACAATCAATGCATATAAATTCACCGAGAATATTGATTCCCGTTCCGGAACTCTTTTTGCAGAATATGCATTCCATGGGGATATCCATTAAACCACCAGCCTCAATCATAATTATATCAATGATTATTGACCCTTTTATACTATTTTATTCCCGATGATGCTTAAAAGAGCCTGTTCATATAATTTTATTTTTTGAATATATAACAATTTCCGTAACAAAATAACCTAGAGGAGTTGATTTAATGAGACAGCAGATTATTAGCTGCATAGAATCCATGAGTGATGAAATATCTAAAATAAGCAAATATCTCTATGACAATCCCGAAACAGCATACAAGGAATATAAAGCCATGAGTGTACTGTCAGAAGCTTTAGAAAAGCACGGCTTTAAAGTAACCAAAAATTTTCTGGGCTTGGGGACGGAATTTATCGCAGTATATGGCCAGGGGGAACCCGCAATAGCTTATCTATGCGAATATGATTCACTGCCAGGACTTGGTCACGGCTGCGGGCATAACCTTATAGGGGCCTGCAGCATGACAGCAGCAATAGGATTAAGCAAGGTTATAAACGATATAGGCGGAAAAGTAGTTGTACTTGGAACTCCCGGCGAAGAATCCGACGGCTCCAAAGTTACCATGGTAGAAAAAAATGTTTTTAAGGATATCGATGCCGCATTAATGGTGCATCCTTCATCCAAAACTTCAGAGAGCGGTGTATCCCTGGCCATGGATGCCCTGGAATTCACCTTTACGGGCAAGAGTGCCCATGCTGCCGCCAGCCCAGAATACGGCATTAACGCTCTCAATGCGTGTATTGAGACCTTTAATATGATTAACGCCCTAAGACAGCATATACCATCGGATGTACGCATTCATGGCATAATTTCCGAAGGCGGAATAGCGCCTAATATCGTGCCTGACAGAGCCGTAGCAAAATTTTATGTCAGAAGCCTTGATAGGGCTTCATTAAATGAAATAACCGAAAGAGTAAAAAACTGTGCTAAAGGTGCATCTATAGGAACGGGAACACAGCTTACCATAAGAAATTATGAGTTCTCATATGATAATATGATTACCAACCATACTCTGTCCAGGATATTCTGCCACAATCTCAAAGAAAGCGGAATAATAGATATTCACGGGCCTCAAACCAGCACCGGCTCTATTGATATGGGAAACGTAAGCCAAAGAGTTCCTGCAATTCATCCTTATATACAGATATCAAAAGAGGACATATCCGCTCATACCAGGGAATTTGCAGAAGCCACCCAATCTGAATTTGCTCTTGAAAATATGGTTAAGGCGGCTTGCGCCCTGGCATTGACAGGATATGATTTGATAACAAATAAAGAATTGCTAAATGAGATGAAAGAGGAATTTTCATTGCATAAAAATACTCGGAAGCCTTAAGTTTTCCGAGTATTTTTATGCAAAATTTAATTGTTTGCACATTTTAATTTATTGATATTTTCAAGTTTCAAAATAAGTCCCGGACTGGGCTTAAAGAATACCTTTATCTTTTTGTCCTTATGGAATGCAATGAGACAGCTTGTATCTTTCCTTGAATTACCGCAGACAAAATTAAAAACTCTGTCTATATCCTTGATTTTATCCCCTTGTGCTGAATATACAAAAAATTCAGCATGCTTCATGTCAACGCCTAATATAACCTTTTTATTGCCGCTACCGACTTTTCTCTCGAATATAAGCTCTCTGTCAATAAGCTTGTATGTGTAGCTTAACCTGCTCTTATAAAATAAATTATAAGACACCGACATCATAGCAATTGCAACAGCACTTCCGAATAAAACGAAGATTTCTATAGCTACATTATATCTGCTGCTGTAATGAGCGCTGTTTACCATAAGGTTGAAAGTGAGTAAAAAGAAGATTAACAATAAAATAATTTTTAAAAATGAAGCCTTTTTATAACTGACCATTTCTTTATAAATAATACCCATAATGACTCCTTCTCAATTTTAGAGAATATTATTGATTTCTTTCTCCCTCCTCCCAATAAATTATACAATCCTCCATGACTATATACTACAGCTTAAAAGAGCCAATTTTTCTTTAAAAATCATGAATTAAACGTTTAATGTTATGTATACTTACCGCTCTTTGCAAGGTGCGATATTTCGACTTACTGCTGTTGTTTGCTCAAGCTTTGCACTGCAAGAAATTTATATATATTCCATTAATTAATAAAATAATGTATTATGGATAGTAGCAAATTATATAACATGTATTTTAAAGAAAAGGATTATGCACAATTAAAACCTAAGCATAAGGTGATAACTATGAATGATACAGTAAAAAAGTTTTTTAAGGAATGGATTTATCCCATTATCCTGGCTCTTGTTATAGCAGTTCTTATAAACAAGTTTCTTTTTTTTAAATCAAAGATTCCTTCTTCCTCCATGCACCCAGCCATAATGGAAGGAGATCATATTTTTGTCACCAGAGTCTATAATAAAGGCAAGCTTCAAAGAGGAGATATAGTGCTTTTTAATTCAAAGGAGCTTAATATGTTGCTGGTCAAAAGGCTTATCGGCCTTCCGGGTGATAAAATTGTAATTGATGAAGAAGGATTATTGCATATTAACGGCGAAAAAATTGATGAGCCTTACGTAGTAAGAAAAGATAATACTCCCGGTAATTTTGAAGTTCCGGAAGACTGCTATTTGTTCTTAGGTGATAACAGGGCTGAGTCATTAGACAGCAGATTCTGGAAGATGCCTTATATATCTGAAAAGGATATTGTAGGAAAAGCATGGATAATTGTTTATCCTTTTAACAGAATACAAACACTTCATTAATAAAAGCTTTTTTATATTAAATTAAAAATTTATGGGGGAATTAACGTGGACGAACTTGAACGCATGGCACAGCAAGCAGAAAAATACAGCAAAGCCGATCTTGATTTGAAAAAGGCTGAAATATTGGATGAAGTAGAGGATTATGAATTCAAGACCCTTCTTGACGCTGCTGAAGCTTTATTTGAAATAAGGGCAAAAAGAAAAAAGAGCATCAAGGACTTGGCTTTGATTAAAATAATTGAACATATTTTAAAAGAAGAGCCTTTTGAATACATGGATGAGGATTTCATTTTGATGGCTTACAAGGATTATTATGACGGACATGCTAAAAGAAAATTAAATAAATAATAAAAGGGTAGGCATTAAACCTACCCTTTTATTATTTATTTAATTTTTATAGTCCCAGTGTATTTTTGCCGGCGCTGACAAGTTTCTGAGTTATTCTGCCGCCTACACGTCCTGCGTCCCTTGCTGTAATGTCAGGATTATAGTCCCCAATATGAACTCCTACTTCATTGGCTGTTTCTTGGGTGAACTGCTTCCCAACTCCTCTACGGTCTGATACATATAAATTGCTGTTTGCTGGCATACAATTCCCTCCCGGATTTTTAATTTTTCAAGGAGCTTCAACCCCTTGTGATATTATATTACCCACATATAAGATAATTATATCCTGTATATATTTGAAGTACAGTGTCTTAGTTACAAAACTATATATGAATGCAAAATATGCTGATTATTTATACTTATTCTATATTTTTACAGCATCAGAATTTAAAATTAAAAGGTAGGTTATATAACCTACCTTTTAATTTATTTAAATCTCAACTATTTAATGCCCATCTGATTCTTACCTGCGCTAACAAGCTTCTGAGTTATTCTTCCACCAACTTTACCAGCGTCTCTTGACCTTAAGTCAGGATTGTAATCGCTAAGCTGTACTCCTACTTCGTTGGCTGTTTCCTGGGTGAACTGCTTTCCAACGCCTCTACGTTCAGTACTATTTAAGTCTGGCATTATATTTCACCTCCCTTCAAAGTATGTAATCAAAGCTGTCGAAACTGTGTTCAAGGAGGTTCAACCTTTGAACTAAACAATAACGAATTTGTTATTGTAATAGTATTATGTGCCGTATTAGAATTAATATAGCCTGTATATTTTGTATTAGTAGGGTATTTTTATAAAATTCCATATATTCAAGTAAATAAGCCATTCTTTATGAAAAACAGTAAAATTTTTTCAATAATAATAAATAAATTTGTAGCTGACGGTAAACAAAAAAACCTGAACTTCCCTACGGTGTCATAGGGACATTTTCTAAACCGTGGGGAAGCTGGGTGATATGTATCGGTAGGCAGTAATTATCCGCTGTCTGCTGATTACTTTTTATGCGACGGTGGCCTACTATTCACATACCTTGATCAGCAATTTAGAATTTATATTTTTTGACTATCAGATGAACTAAAGTAATTTTCAAATACATCTGCAATAACCTGTGCAATGCCTTACACATCTCTATTTTGTTATAGCCAATGTGATTTCTGCGAAATCTACTTGTATCTTTGTTTATTTGTATTTTGTACGAAGGAAAATACAAATACTTTTTGCATCAAATTCCTATTTGTAATTCCCACAAAGATTATAACAGCTTTCACTGATAAAACAAATAACTCTTAATAATTACTCACAAATGAACAGATAAAAAATACCCCTGACTATTTTTCGAAAATAGTCAGGGGTATTTTTTAAAGCACGGATTTGGCCTTAACTTAATTACATTAGAACTTAATCAGGACTTTTCTGTTTGGGCGGCCTTGCGCCGAAGTATTGATAATAATAGCAGAGCAGCCTGCCATTATATAGCTTCCTGTTTTTATCTGCTTTTTTGCCAAATAATTTTTGAAAATCAGAATGAGCTGTTAGAATATAATACGACCAATCCTCCAGATTATTAAATACCCTGCCCATAGTCTTATATAATTCCTCTACTTCCCTTTTCTCCCCCAGTCTTTCTCCATAAGGAGGATTGCTTATTATGTAACCATATTTTTTGCTGGATTTTAATTCTGAAACCGAAAGCTTTTGAAAATAAATGTAATCTGAAAGCCCGAAATGATCCACATTGTGCCGGGCATTTCTTAAAACTTGCCCGTCTATATCAGATCCTAAAATCTTAAACTCCGATTCATAATTAAAGAGATCCATGGCTTCCTCTCTGGCGGTTTTCCATACCCCACTTTGTATAATAGGCCAGTTTTCACATTCGAAATTACGTCTGCTTCCGGGAGCCATGTTAAGTCCTATCATGGCTGCTTCAATGGGTATGGTAGCTGAACCGCACATCGGGTCTATAAGCTGCCTGTCTGATTTCCACCTGCTTAAAAGCACCATTCCTGCCGCCAGAGTTTCCTTTATGGGAGCCTCGTTGTTTAGCTTTCTGTATCCTCTTTTATGCAATGCCACTCCGCTTGTATCTATAGTGAGGGTTGCAACATCCTTTAATATTGATACTTGTATGGAATACATTGGGCCAGTCTCTTCAAACCACTCCCTATTATACTTTTTCTTCATACTCTCAACCACGGCTTTTTTTACAATAGCCTGGGAATCCGACAGGCTGAAAAGCTTTGATTTTACAGACTTGGCCTTAGCTACAGGGAAATTTGCATTAACGGGTATGTAATCCGGCCAGGTTAGGGCTTTTGTTTTTTCAAATAGTTCTTCAAAGCTTAAGGCTTCAAATTCTCCAACCTTGATTAAAACTCTGTCGGCGGTTCTAAGCCACAGGTTGCATCTTGCAATTGCCCCCTCATCGCCTTTAAACTCCACCCTCCCGTTTTCAACCTTTATATCCTCGTAGCCTAATTTTTTAATCTCCTCTGCGAGGACTGATTCCAGTCCAAAGGCTGAAGTTGCAATTAATTCAAACTGCTTCATAATACCTCTCCAAATCTAAGTAATTTATAATTTATTGTATACTATCCTTCCGTTTATTATGGTCATTACAACTTTAGAATTTATATCCATTGGATTGCCGTCAAAGACTGCAATATCCGCGTCATACCCTTTTTTAATATTTCCTATTTTATGCTGGCATTCAAGTATTTCCGCCGGATGTCCTGTGATGCACCTAATTGCCATCCTCTGGGACAGCCCTTCGGATACCGCAAGAATAGCCACCATCCTTAATTGCTCTATGGAATTGTAAGGGTGGTCCGTTATCAGCGCCACCTTGACGCCGCAGTCCAATAGTTCAAGTGATGCATTATATTTTCTTCTCTTAAGCTCCATCTTTATTCTGGGTGTGAGTATGGGGCCAAAAGCAACCGGAATGTTTCTATCCCTTAAATACTCCTTTACAAGATGAGCTTCGGTACCATGCTCTATAACCAGCTTTTTAATGTTGAATTCATCGGCTATCCTCACGGCGGTTACAATATCATCCGCCCTGTGGGCATGGGCACGAAGGGATATTTTATTTTTTAAAAGGGGAATAACCGCCTCCAGCCTTATATTTCTCTCTTTTATTTTACCTCTTTCCTTCAGCTCCATATAATCCTGTGTTCTCATAAAAAGCTCTCTTATAAGTGCTGCTGTGCCCATCCTCGTCACAGGGCATTTGCTGTCGGCACCGTAAGTATTCATGGGGTTTTCCCCAAAGGCTATCTTTAACCCTACCGGATTTTTGACTATCATTTCATCGATTATAGAACCTGAGGTTTTTATGGCAACATTTTGACCGCCTACAACATTGTTGCTGCCGGGACCGCTCATAACACAGGTTATACCGGCTTTAACAGCGTCATGAAATGCCATATCCAGTGGATTTATGGCATCTATGCCTCTTAAATGAGGTGTAACAGGTTCAGAAGTCTCATTATTATCAATGCCTATTTTGCCTGTTCCCTCTTCGATAATTCCTAAGTGGGTGTGACAGTCAATGAGCCCTGGAAGGACGTGATTTTCTTTTATATCCACTACTTCAGTATTTTTCTCTTCCGTAAGCTCTTTATCAGTGATTTCTTTTATTTTTCCATTTTCAATAAATATATTTTTAATAAATATATCATCATTATCATCCGTTAACAAACAATTTTTTAAAAGCAAGGACTCCATAAAATCACCTCATTATGAAACATTGTGATATGAAAGCTACCATGCAAATTCATTATAAAATATATGTAAAAAATCAAACCTGCCTTCTTCATAAAAAGAAAGCAGGACTTAAAAAATTTCATATGAGTTTAAACATATAATTACTTCTTTTAACTGTCCTTCCAGTTGTTCAATTTTATTTAAAACTTCTATTTCTTGCTGAGTAGCCATTACGCCCTTAAACTGACTATAATATCCTATCAGGTTTTTTATTTGCCGCTCTATATCACATACCTTATCTTCCATTACCTGATATTCGTTGAAATCCATAAAAACAACTCCCCTAATCAATAGTTGTTTTTATTATTGCTAAAAAAAAGAAATGATATACAAATCAGCATATTTTGCCAAGTATATTTTTCAAGATGTCCAAAATTTGAGTTAAAAAAACGACAAAGCCAAGACATTTTATCTTTTTTGCCGATAGAGGGCGATTTGAAGATAAAAAATGGTCACATACCGCAGCATATGCTATAATACATAGCGAAGACATGCATATGAGCTTCGTTAACTGCTAAAACTGTTTAAATCAACAGAGTTGGCACAGAAAATCTTGTCCGGAATGTCATACCGTTTTTTCGACTACTGGCAGGCATAAAAACGCCCCGCACACTCCTTGGTAATTTGTATGATGCAACTTATTGAATACTGACTGCTAAATAAATCAGGCGGAAGGAGGATCATACATGCATTTTCAATACAACCCCCATATGTGGGTTTATATTGGCACAGCAACTGTACTGCTTCTAGTTGTGGCATATACGACATATAGGAGGGTTGCCGGCCGACTATGGATCGCCACTCAGGCCATGGTGATTTTTTGGTGCCTCGGATATGCGCTTCAAATATCTGGAGCTGATATCAAAACAGCGGCTTTTTGGTACCTCGCCTCCAATGACTTCGTGGGATTTAAGGTACCGGTTATTTGGTTGTTATGGGCTTTGAGGGTAGCGGGCAAAAAAAATCTGTTCACCCGGCGTCAGCCATCGTTACTCCTTATTATACCCATAATTACTGATATTCTCAATCTTACCAATTCCTATCACGGTCTGATCTATCGCCAGATGTGGCTGGATATGTCAGGTGAGTATCCGTTATTATACTTTATTTGCGGCCCCTGGTATTGGATAATTACCGCCTACTGTAGTATTTTGCTCCTTGCCGTGATAGCCGTTCAGGTTAAGGCAGCCCTAAACCGAGAGCTTTTGCACCCGATACAAGGTTTTACCATAGCTGCCACGACTGCTGCTGTTTTGATTTTTATTTTTTTAAGTATATTCACACAAGGTTCAATGTTCGCTTATTATGATCTCACACCTGTCGTGATCGGTATTGCCGCAGTCCTCACCGGCCTGGCATTTAGTTTTCAGGCTCAGGAGGCCGTTCCGGTTCCCCGTAATGCGGTCATGGAAAAAATGACCAGCGCAGTGTTGATCCTGGACGACCACAATCGGATCATGGACTTAAACTCAGCGGCGGAAGCGTTTTTCGGTTTGAGATCGTCCAAAGCGGCCGGCCTTGTCTTTGAAAAGGCTTTGCCGAGCTGGTCAGAGCTGACCGCAGCTATCCGGGATAAGTCCGTCAGTTACTGTGAGTTCTCCCGAAATGGACGGCATTATGAAGCCTACTTCTCAGGTTTAAGTGACGGCTGTAAAGCAGCAGGTTACATAGTAGTCGTACAGGACATCACCGTCAATAAAGCAGTTGAAGCTCAGGTAATTGAGCAGCAACGGGCTTTACTTGTTTTACAGGAAAGAGAGCGATTGGCCCGGGAACTCCATGATAGCTTGGGACAGGTCTTAGGTTACACCAACATCCAAATACAGACCATGAGGGATATGCTCAAAGCAGGCCAGTTTGAGGCAATTGGCCGCAGCCTTGACTGTTTGTCCCAGGTTATCATGGAAGCTAACACTGAGGTCAGAGAGTTTATTTACGAAGTTAAAACCACTTTATTTTTCAAAGAAGGTTTTTTTGCTGCCTTACAACAATATCTGATCCACTTTGAGCATAACTTTCAAATACAGGTTGACATGAAAAATCCGGATAACCTTACTGAGAATGAACTGGATCTTCCTGCAAAAGTTCAGCTTTTCCGAATTATAAAGGAAGCTCTCAATAATGTGCGCAAACATGCCCAGGCCAGCAAAGCAACAGTTTCTTTTGAGAAAAAAGACCGGCAAATCTTGATTTCAGTGGCTGACGACGGAGTGGGGTTTGACCCCGAAAAGCTTACTACCGGAGAATTTTCTTTCGGCCTTGAAGTGATGCGTGAGCGCACACAGCAAATCAGCGGAGAAATCCGAATAAACACTGCGCTAGGACATGGCACCACGGTGATAGTATCCATTCCAGACTTTGCTGATCGATGCGGAGGAGCGGAAGTCGAAGGGCTTGGAGTTGATGCTGCTGTAAAACACGCTAAAATCAGAGTCTTATTGGCGGATGACCACGTTCTGTTCATAGAAGGATTGCAAACTTTAATCGGCTCCAAAGGATTTGAGGTCGTCGGAACGGCAAGGGACGGCATGGAAGCTCTGGAGAAAGCCCGTTTACTGCATCCAGAAATGATCCTTATGGACCTTCAGATGCCCCGATGCAACGGCCTGATCGCCACCCGGTTAATCAAGGCTGAAATACCGGAAATTAAAATCGTAATCCTGACCATGTCCGACCAGGAGCTGGATCTTCTCACAGCCATTCAAAACGGGGCATCCGGATATTTACTAAAGGGACTTCGGACCGAAGAGTTTATTGATCAGCTTTACAGTCTGGCCTCAAATACCGCTATAATCTCGCCAGAATTGGCTACACATATTTTGGATGAGCTCATACGGAATGAAAATGACATACTTGAGGAGGCAGCCTCAAGTACGGTTGATCCCGAAAAATACTTATCTAAAAGACAGATTGAAATTCTAACGCTGATAGCGAAAGAATACAAATACAAGGAGGTAGCGTCCAAGCTTTTTATAAGCGAGAGAACCGTTAAATACCAAATGGCCGAGATATTAAGAATACTTCAACTCCAAAACCGCCGCCAGGCAATCGCTTATGCGCGGAAGGCAGGGTTGGGAAAAGAGCCTGACTTAGGAAACGAAAGATAAGATCGAGGCTGCAATAAGCTTCAGATTAAGCACCTGCTGCAAAAAACAAGCCGCTTTAGCGGCAGCGGCCTATAATAGTAATGCTGTGTCAAGTCATTCAATACCCCTGAGGAGTTAACCCAGTAAAAAGGAGTCTGTCAATAAAATGGTGTAATTTCTGGTAATGTGCGTATTTTAATCTATGTAATTAAAATAGCCATCTGCACCTGTTGTATTAAGCTAAGATGCTTAAACAAAAACAACAGGCTTCTTAAGACCATTCTGAAACATATCTTCCATTGTTGGCTCCTCATCTCTGCTTACCTTGATGGCGCCGTTTACAATGGCCCCTTCCTGTATTGAAAGGTATTGAGCCGTCAAGTTACCCTGGATGACGGCGATATTTCCTAATATAGCTGAGGAATATGCTTGAATATCTCCTTTAATATTGCCGTTTAAGCTGAATTTATCACATTTTATGTCACCATCAATCATGGAATTCTCCGACACGATAACGGTAGTTTTGCTTGTAACATTTCCGGTAATACTGCCGTTTTGTACTACAATAGATTCTCCAATTATATCACCTTCCACCGTTCCCGATATTATCACATTTTCATCACTCGTTATATTTCCTTTTACGATACCCATAATAATTATATCCGCCCGGCTTGTTATGGAACCATAAATTTCTGTATCTACAGAGATTACAGTATACTCGTGGGAATCCGTATTCTGAGTCATTGTCAGACTTGATTCCGTATTCGGGTCAGTCACCTTTGAAATATTAATAGTTTCCTCTTTCGACAATGAAGTCGGCTGTGAAATTTCCTGCTCCGAAATTTTGGTGGCTTTCGATCTGCCTGAAAAAAGATTCACCCATGCTGCATGCAATTTTCTGGTCCTTGGCGAGTATGTATTACTCATAATTAAACACTCCCTATCTGGTATTAAAATTTTTGGTGATTAATTATTAATTATAATAGTACTCCGGTTTTTTAGGGGGCAAAAAAGAGGCAAAAAGGGCAAAAAAGGGGCAATCCTGTCAAAATGGATTGCCATTATTATATAATTCCATATAGCGGCTAGATTGTCATCATAAACTTCAGCAGGAGACTTCCCCACCTCTTGATAGTTGGCGGCTTTTTTGACTTCTTACAGCGACAATTGTACACCGGGCTGTTATAAAAAATAAAACGATAATTCCGCCTACAACTGACCATACTCCCGGTATTTCTCCCACCACAAGAAAAACCCATACAGGATTTAAAACCGGCTCTAATACAGGTATCAGCACAGCTTCTAATGCTGTTACGTTTTTTATTGCGTAGGAGTAGAAAATATAGGGAATGCCAATCTGAAAAACCCCTAATATAAAGAGCCCAATAAGGCTTTTAGTATCCGGCATGGTCTTAAACATAAAAGGTATTGATACCAGAGCAATCATTATGTTGCCGATAAAAATAGATTCCAATGGTGATTCATTTTTTTGCTTTCTCATAAGCATAGCCAATGCCGCAAAGCAGATACCGCTTAGGATTGCCAGTATGTTTCCGGTCAAGTTTCCGGCCGTCACACTGTCCATGAAGAAAAGAACCATTCCTCCGATGACGGCAAAGATGGTAAACCAATCTAAAAGCGTAATCTTCTCCTTTAAAAACCATGCGCTGAAAATAGCAACATATATGGGGGCTGTGTACTGAAGAAGTATGGCATTGGCAGCGGTAGTCATTTTATTTGCCGTAACAAAGAGAATGAGGGTCGACGTATATGCAACTGCTCCTGCAATCTGATAAAATGAAAATGATATTTTGGGTTTTTTAATAACACACAATATTACAAGTGCTGCAATGGCGCTTCTTAAGCCGGATATAGCAATGGGGTTCCAGTTTACAAGCTTAATGAGTACTCCTCCCGTGCTCCACATGAGGGCAGCTATTACAAGGGAAAATATGGCTTTATATCTTGCCTTTTGTGTTTGACCGGTATTTATATTCTCCAATTTACTTCAACCTCTCCTATAATGTATTTTCGATTAAATCAGCGTCCACAGGCAGAAGCGCTTAAAGTATATTATATACTAATTATACGTAAATTGGGTATATTGAATAAAGAAAGAAAAATTTTTTAAGCTTTATTCCGGAATTTATGATAAAATCTTACTGTATTTAAAAAAGGAGGAAAAGGTTATGGCACAGGAAAATAATCTCGAAAAAAAATACCAGGTTGCCTGGGACAAATATACCAAGGATGATCTAGATAAAGTATTTGCTTTATCGGACAGATATAAAGATTTTCTGTCACAATGCAAGACTGAAAGAGAATGTGTAAAAGGCTTCATTGAACTGGCAAAAAAACAAGGCTATAAAGATATAGAAGACGCAATAAAAAACGGTACTCCCATAAATAAGGGCGATTGCTTCTATTATAATAACAAAGGTAAAGCTTTGGCACTTTTCAACATAGGAAAAGAGCCTATTGAAAAAGGCCTGAGAATTTTAGGCGCCCATATTGACTCTCCAAGGCTGGACTTAAAACCAAATCCGCTGTATGAGTCAAATGACCTTGCAATGCTGGATACCCACTACTACGGCGGCATTAAAAAATATCAGTGGGTTACACTTCCCCTCTCTATTCACGGAGTTGTTGCAAAAAAAGACGAATCTTTGGTTGAAATAGTAATAGGCGAAGATGAGAAGGACCCGGTCGTGGGTATATCAGACCTTTTGATACATCTTGCCGCTGAACAGATGGAAAAGAAGATTTCTAAGGCAATCGAAGGCGAAGACCTCGATATATGCATAGGCAGCATGCCTGTCACAGACAAGGATGCAAAGGAAAGGGTAAAGAGTAATATACTGGAGCTTTTACATGAAAAATACGGAATGACCGAAGAGGATTTTGTTTCTGCAGAAATTGAAATAGTCCCTGCTGGAAAGGCGAGAGACTATGGATTGGACAGGAGCATGGTAATGGGCTATGGCCATGATGACAGAATTTGTGCCTATACTTCCTTTGAAGCCATGATGGCCATAAAAAACCCCGACAAAACCTGTGTTGCCCTCTTTGTTGACAAGGAAGAAACAGGGAGTGACGGCGCTACCGGCATGAATTCAAAATTCTTCGAAAACATAGTAGCTGAGATAATGAGTTTAACAGGGGATTACAGCGAGCTTAAATTAAGAAGGGCCCTGGCTTCATCAAAAATGCTCTCGTCCGATGTCAATGCGGCCTTTGACCCAAATTATCCATCTCCCATGGAAAAAAGAAATGCAGCATATTTCGGAAAGGGTGTTGTATTCAGTAAATACACCGGCGCAAGAGGTAAAGTCAGTTCCAATGATGCGAATCCCGAATATATAGCACATCTAAGAAGCATAATGGAAAAACATGATATTACTTGGCAGACAGCAGAACTTGGTAAGGTGGACGCCGGCGGGGGCGGAACAATTGCAAGCATTCTGGCAGAATATAACATGGAGGTTATAGACTGCGGAATAGCCCTTCATAACATGCATGCTCCCTGGGAGATTGCAAGCAAGGCCGACATATACGAAACCTGCAGAGCATATGAAGCCTTCCTTTTGGAAGCATAATAAAATTGAGTCAAAAATTAAACCCGGAATTAATTTTCCAGGTTTAATTTTTGAACAAAGATAAAATCGTCTGGGGATATACTTAAGGAGGAAGAATGCGGTGTTTTCAAAACATTGTATTATTATAAAAGGAGGCGGAGACCTGTCGTCAGCAACTGCCCATAAGCTTAAAAGGTCAGGCTTTCAGGTCATCATCACGGAACTGGAGCAACCTAGGATGGTTAGAAGATCTGTATCCTTCGGAAATTGTGTTTATGAAAAAGAATGGACTGTGGAAGGCATGACTTCAGTGTTAACTGGGGAAGAGGGAATTCATGGCATTCTTATGAATGGTAAAATTCCTGTCCTTATTGACCCATCATGTGAGATTAGAAAAAAAGTTAAACCAGCCATAATTATAGATGCAATTTTGGCAAAGAAAAACTTAAGCACTGACATCAACGATGCCCCCATAGTCATAGGCCTAGGCCCCGGATTTACTGCAGGCCAAGATGTCCATGCAATAATAGAAACCAACAGAGGCCATAACTTAGGAAGAATAATTTTTGACGGGAAGGCGGAAACAAACACTCATGTTCCCGGGGATGTATGCGGTTATACTTTCGAGAGGGTGTTGCGCTCTCCCGAATGTGGCATTATAAAAAATCACGTAGAAATAGGTGACATAGTAAGGTCCGGCGACATCATATGTACGGTTGATACAACACCTGTTTATACCAAAATAGACGGGATTGTACGGGGTTTAATAAAAGACGGCATATACATAGACTCCGATTATAAAGTCGGCGACATTGACCCCAGAAGAGACAGTGAATATTGTTATACTATAAGCGACAAAGGAAGAAATATTGCAGGCGGTGTTTTAGAGGCAATATTAATATTGCTAAAAAATACGCCCCTTGCTTAAAGCACCAGCTCAAAGAACATAGCTCCCTCAATAGGATTGAACCTGTATGGCTCTATGCTTATAAAGCCTAAGGATTTATAAAGGCCTATTGCCGCATTCATTGATGGCAGAGTATCAAGTCTCATGTACTTGTACCCTGCCTTTTTAGCTTCTTTTATAAGTTCTTCTGCCATAATTCGGCTTAACCCCTGCCCCCTGAATTCCGGCCTTATATACAGCCTCTTCATTTCACAGGTTACATTATCTATTTTTCGAAGAGCAATGCATCCTGTGGCAGCATCACCTGAATAGGCCAGCATGAGACGGCCCTCAGGTGCCGCATAGCCTCCCGGGAGGTTATCAAGCTCTTCTTTGAAATTCTGAAATCCAAGATCAATTCCAAGGGATTCGGCATACTCCATAAACAGCCCTTTTATAACTTCAAGATTCTTATCATCATGTACCTTTAAAATTTTCATGATATCCTCCTTAAAATGCAAATAAATTAGCTCCGTTATCCTTTAGCCATTTCTTCGATTGTTCATAATCAGGCATATACATTCTCACCATATTCCAGAACTTTTCAGAGTGGTTGAGATGCTTTAAATGGCACAGCTCATGGATAACAACATAATCTGCCACCTCATCAGGAGCCATAATAAGCCTGTAATTAAAATTTAGATTGCCTTTTTTGGAGCAACTGCCCCATCTGGTCTTCTGGTCTTTTATTGTTACTTTGTTATAAGATAAGCCCATGATACTGCTGTAATATGAAACCCTTTGTTCTATCAGATCTTTAGCTATGTTTTTGTACATTCTCTCAAAGGCGATCTTTATTAATTCATTTTTCTCAGTGCCTTTAATGTTTCTGTCGATAATAATTTTAAAACTATCATCAAACCTATATACAGATACTCCCTTTTTATCCCCGCCATCTACAGTTATTTCAAATTTTTTTCCCCTGAACATTAATCCTGAATCCGGACTCCATTCATTCATAGCTTTATCAAGCATTATATGCTGAAACCTTATATAATGCTTGTATAACCACTGAGACTTATTAAGGAGAATCTTCTCAACTTCTGGGATATTAATGCTGTATGGCATGGACACCTTTACTCCATTAATTCCAATGCTGACTCTTAAATTTTTTAGTTTCTTATTTATAACTATATCATAGGGTATATCTGTATTAGTGACCTTAATTATAGGCAATGCTCCTCATCCTCACTTTGCTGATACTAAAATTGTATTAGAATGATATATATATTGCAAACATAAATGATACAAATATAAAAAAGACCAGCACATAATTGTACTGATCTTTTGGTGAGCCACCAGGGAATCGAACCCTGGACACCATGATTAAAAGTCATGTGCTCTACCGACTGAGCTAGTGGCTCGTATGGTGGAGATGAACGGAATCGAACCGATGACCCCCTGCTTGCAAGGCAGGTGCTCTCCCAGCTGAGCTACACCCCCATATGACCGACGCGACTTTTATATAATATCATACGCTTAACCCTATGTCAATTACTATATAAGAAAATGCTTAATGAAAATATATCCAAACCGAGCCAGGTCTATTTACTGACCTGCCCATCTTTTATATACATCATTTTCTATTCCCATCAAATCCATTGTCTTTCCAACTATAAAGCTTATGATATCATCCAATGTAGTTGGATTATTATAAAAGCCCGGCATGGCAGGGAGGATTTTAACACCCCACTGGCTTAATTCCATCATATTTTTAAGATGAATTGTATTAAAAGGGGTCTCCCGGGGGACCAATATCAGCTTTCGTCCCTCCTTCATGGTCACATCTGCCGCTCTCTCTAAAAGGTTCTTAGACAAGCCGTTATTTATAGCGGCCAATGTAGACATGGAACATGGTATTACAACCATGCAGTCTGTTTTATGAGAACCGCTGGCAATAGGTGCCATCATATCATCAATTTCATAATAACACAGGTTATTATTATCTTTAAAAAAACTAAGGAAATTTATTTTAAACAGCTCTTTATCGTTTTGATATTTAAAATCCATTTCTTCTTCCAGCACTATCTTCCCTGAATTGCTGACGATCACATTTATTTTATTATTAAGTTCCAAAAGCTTTTCAATGAGTCTGACGCCGTATACAACGCCGCTGGCTCCCGTTATGGCTATAGTATATTCCTTCATAGTTTCCACCCCAATAATACATCGGATATTGAGAAAACGAGAAATAAAACGCCTATTACCTGATTTACGCTGTAAGATGCTATTTTGACCGATTCCAGATGATTCGGTGATACTATTTTGTGTTCATAAGCCAGAAGTATGGCTATAATCGCTATACCTATGAAATATATTATTCCTAAGTCTACAAACACAGGCAGAAGCAAAAGCAAAATTACAGATATAACATGAAAGCCCGTTGATATCCTCAATGCTCCCACAATTCCGAATCTGGCAGGTATTGAGTGTATTTTATTCTTCCTGTCAAATTCGATGTCCTGAGTGGCATATATAACATCAAAACCCGCTATCCAAAGAGCCACTGATGCGCCCATTATAAACGAAGGTATTAAGCTTAAATCCACTTTCCCGGTAACAGCCAGCCACGCACCCACCGGTGCACCTCCGATGGCTATGCCGAGTATTAAATGGCACAGCCAGGTGAACCTCTTGGTATATGAATATACTATAAACAGTGCTGCAGGTATTGGCAGCAGCATTACGCATACAGGATTCAGCATAAATGCGGAAAATACAAAAAGAGCGAAACAAAATATCGTTAGTAGCAGTACTTCCTTCTTTTTAACCAATCCCGAAGGGATGTGCCTGTGTGCCGTCCTTTTATTTTTACCGTCAATCTCAGCATCCACCAGCCTGTTTAAGGCATTTGCACCGTTTCTTGACCCCACCATTGCACATAGCACCCAAAACAGAGTCTTGAGATCAGGCAATCCGTCATATGCCATAAAAACAGCAGCCAATGCATAAGGAAGAGCAAATAAAGTATGTTCAAACATCACAAGATCAGCATATGTCTTTAGTTTTTTAATTACCATGTTTATCCCACTTTCCGTCATCATATTAAACAATCAAATCTAATAGGCAGATAAATTATATTAATATCACTAACTTCGTTAGCCATGGGGACATTTTGCGCTGAGGCATAACGTTAGTTGTGTCCCCTTTCCTCTATCTATTATAAACCCTCCTGTTACTTTTTTGAAATCCTTTTTGCCCTCCTTCTGCTATCGAATATTCTGCCTTTATAAATAACCTTTGGTTCAACAGTCAGGCTAAATTTTTTTTGATATTCATCTATGTACTTTTTCTCCCTTTCGGTGATTATTGATATACTGGTACCTTTTTCTCCTGCCCTGCCCGTCCTTCCTGCCCTGTGAAGATAGGCCTTTGGTTCTTCCGGAAGATCAAGATTGAATATATGGGTAACACCTCTTATATCAAGTCCCCTTGCTGCAATATCTGATGCTACAAGCAGATTTATTCTGCCGGCTCTGAAATCATCCAGGGCCTTTTTCCGATCAAGCTTTACAGACGTGCCATGTATACTTTCTGCCTTAATACCGTGGTATTGCAATTTAGATGTTATAATCTCAATTTCATCGCTCTTGTTTACAAATACCAATGCCTTATCCGGATTTATACTGTGCACCAGTTTTCTTAAGACCTCAATTTTTTCTCTTTGCTCTGCAATAAAATACATATGGGTTATGCCGGAATTAATTTTTTCCTTATCTTCGATTTTTATAACCTCAGGATCCTTCATCAATTCAGCAGCGGCATCTATCGTCCTTTTAGGCATGGTTGCAGAAAACATCATTAGCTGCCGCTCTTTCAATGTGCTTTTAATGATTGCTTTTATATTGGTAATATTATTATCATCCAGCAGCCTGTCTGCTTCATCGATTACTATGGTTTTTATGGTATGAGCAGATATTTTCTTCATCTTTATAAGCTCCAGTATCCTGCCTGGAGAACCTACTATTATATGGGGCTTTTCTTTAAGCTTTTCTACCTGCCTTTTTATATTTACATTGCCTATTATGGGCGCAGATGTAACGGATATGCCGGAATTTCCAGCCAGGTTTTCTATCTGCCTTTGTATCTGTATTGCAAGTTCATGGGTAGGTGCTACTATCAAGGCCTGAATTTCCCTTATGCCTGTATTGATTTTTTTAAATAGAGGCAGAAGATAAGCAAGAGTTTTTCCCGTTCCTGTCTCAGACTGTCCAATTATGTCCTTATTTTCAAGAGCGGCAGGTATAACCTTTTCCTGTATAGCAGTTGGATTTTGAATGCTCTCCATCTCGAGGGCTTTTGTTAAGAATGTGTCCAGGCCTAATTCATAAAATGTTCTCGTCATTTTATCTCCTTTTTGCAGAATGTATTTCTGCTCCTTTAAGTAAATTCATATATTTTAATATAAGAAAAAGATGACAGTATATTTACGCTGTTCATCTATCTTTTTAAATATTATTATCCCTAGTTAAAATCCATATTCTCTGTGTCTAAAAGAAAAGCATACGGATACACTAGGTCTGTACCATCCCCCAGGCCCTATGAAGAACACATAGTTGATAGGGCAGAGGTGAAGTACAGTAATGTTTATAGGGGACAGATCATTCCTTATTAGCATTATAAGGTATATAGAAATGATCTGTCCCCTATTTCCTTTTTTTGTGTGTCGTTAGCTTCTTCGGGCAATTCTTTCAAAATACTGCAGGGTTTATTATAGGCCTTATGAACCTGCCTCTTAAGATATCTAATTTGGCAACGAGGCTTGTTATAACCGTTTCTATGACTTCCATAGGTTTATCCCAAAAATGACACCTAATTACAATATCTTAATATCACAATTTTTTATTGTGCCAAGCTTACTTCCTTGCCTAAAATCTCAACAATGCTTATCTTCCCATCTGCAGTACTAATCGACTTGTCTCCTACTTTTACAATGGGATTAGAAATATTAGTCGGAATGATACCACTAATCTCTCCTATATCTCCATTGCTTAATCTTACTTTGGCGCCAATGTAACAGTTTGATATATTTGATAAAAAGGCCATACTCACCTTAATATCAAAATAGCCAAAACCCATTCTTTCTATCTTTCTTATGACATCGAAGGGTGTATTCATAGTATTATTCCCTTCAAATATCATATTATCATATAAATCGGCCATTGAAATAATTTTGGAAAATGTATTGATCTTATCTCCCTTTAGGCCAATGGGATATCCGCTTCCATCCTCTCTCTCATGATGCATAAGAATTGCCTGTGTTATATGCGTGTGCAGGTCAGGAATATTTTTAGCAATCTCGTATCCATAGACAGGATGCTTTTTAAATTCCTCTAAATCTTCTGGGCTTAATGATGATGTCTTTTCAAGTAATTCTTTACTAATTTTCAATTTGCCTATATCATGAAGCATGCCAGCTTTCATTAAGTCCCGGATTTGTATCCCTGGAAGTCCCATCCACTTACCTATCATCATTGAATATATGGAAACATTGATACTATGCGAATATGTTTGCTGATCCATGTTTTCCATACGGCATATATATTCAATAATCCGTCTGTTCTTCATTATATCTTCATAAAACGATTCTACTATGTAATTTATAGTCTCACCTGTTACAGTGTATCCTTCAGCCAGATTGTCCAATATTTTCTTAACGTTCCTAGTTCGTTTAACATACTTTTCCTTAAACTTGCTGAAATCGGCCTCAAGCAGCGGATCTGAATTACGGGCTGTTTCTTCCCAGGATTCATTTTCCCTAATAACAATTACATCAGCTACTTGAAGTTCTATCAATTTTCTTTTAATCTTTTCATTTACCACAGTATTTTCTGCTACCATCATTATGCCATTTTTATTTACAATATTTTCTGCAATAATATCCTGTTCTTTGCACTCCGATACAGAAATTTTCCGTTTGCTTATCTTCATCACCTCCAAAACATTAACTCATCAGTGCTCATATTCAATAAATCATATTGAACTATATGGAATAATAAAAGCAGGTATCGGTTACCTGCTTGCAAAACAAAAAATGCAAATTGGCATTGGCAACCCGACTGTCATGGCAGTAAACTGCTTTAGACTCGTAGCTTTGCGTCTCCACCTTTCGATGAGTTTGCTATTTACAATTACTTTATTTAATTATGAAGTTGCAAAAATCATGTAAAGTTATTATTTTAATTAAAATTTTAACATTATTTTATTAATAATTCAATAGTTATGCCAATGTTTTATTTTATTTAGTAGCTATCTTGCTGTAAGCTCTTTTGAATCCATCGAGGAATTTGCACATATAAAGAGAAACGGCCCTCTTTCGAGAACCGTTTCTCTTTATAATACCGGCGACGACTTACTCTTCCACCACGCTTCCATGGCAGTACCATCAGCGTACCCAGGCTTAACCTACGTGTTCGGTATGGGAACGGGTGTGACCCTGGGGCTATTGCCACCGATTATGATAAC